>NZ_JBSSBO010000057.1:0-18018 GCF_054058915.1 Thermostichus sp. MS-CIW-41 | reverse complement strand
CTTTTGGGGGCTGCTGTAAACCAGCCTAGAGGTCCGTGGTTGGCTTGCCAACTGCAGGGCTACCGAAAGCCCGCCCTGTACTGCGAAGCAGTCAGGGTCGGGTAGTTTACCCATATAAGTGGGCAACATACTCTCCGTACCCGTTGTAGGGCAAGGTGGGAACGATTTGCCACTGGGAACGGGATCCGAAACCGATCAAGACTTCCTGCTCCTGTGACCAGCGGGGGTGGGGCACCCTAGGATCCACATTGGCCTCAAATCCATACTCCTCAGGGGCGAGGGTATTCCAAAACGTAGAGGGTTGATGATCCAAAAGCTCGATTTTGACGATGGATTTTCCCCCCTTAAAGCCATACTTCCAGGGAACTACCATGCGAATTGGCGCTCCGTGCTGTTTGGGCAACGGCTTGCCATAAACGCCGAGGGCAAAAAAGGCCAACTCGTTAGCCATTTCCTCGATCCGCAACCCTTCCGTGTAGGGCCAAGGCAAGTTGGGGGGCCAGATCGGGCCAGGCATGATTTCCGAATCGTAAAAGGAAGTAAAGCGGACAAATCGAGCCGTCGGCAAGGGATCCACCCGTTCCAGCAGCAGCCGCATCGGAAAGCCCAACCACGGCACCACCATCGCCCAGGCTTCCACACAGCGAAAGCGATAGATGCGCTCTTCGAGGGGGAAGTTAAACAGATCTTCCAGGCCCAACCGCTGAGGATGCCGCACCAGCCCGGTAATCTCGACAGTCCAGGGATCCGTGGGCAAAGCCTGTGCAGCCCGCCAGACGCGCTTTCCGGAGCCAAACTCGTAAAAGTTGTTGTAACGAGTAGCTACAATCTCCTCGGTGACGGGCCTGCCCACATCCGAAAAGTGGGGGTTGAGTGGGATCCCCGTCAGCTCTCGTTCTACCGAGGGAGCGGATCCCCTGCTGCCAAACCCAAAAATAGAAAAACTGGCTCCCACCCCAACGGATCCCAGTTGCGCTAGAAATTGCCGCCGGCTGAAAAACATCTCTTCTGGAGTGACCTGTGCCTCTCGTTGCCAGGGGTGAGGAACTCGGATCCCGAACATCCATCAGCCATCCTTTGATTCAGAGTCAGGGAAAAAGTCTGCCGCCCGAACTACTACATCCTAAATGAATTACTACATCCTAAACGGATCTAAGCCGACATTCCCCGAGCTCGTTTCCAGCGCTGCCCCATGTGTAGTCATTTCAAATGTAGTCATTTCAAACAGCAATGAAACGATTTGTTATGTCTGTCCCTGGCTCCCCTCTCCTTTTGAGAGAGGGGTTGGGGGTGAGGGAAACCCTGCAGGCTGGGATGATCGGTGACGAAATCACGGTATAGCCGTGTTGGCTGAGTCCGTGCTGCTGGAAAAAAGTGTGGGGATCAGCTAAGGACTTGAGCTGGGCTCCGGCAAAACGTAGATGGACTCCACTTGCCGCCCTGCCGATGGCACTGCCTGGATGGTGCCCTTGTCGATGTGGTAAATGACTTTCTCTGCTTGCAACTGATTCTCCCCTTGGTTGATGATGACCTGGCCCTCCAGCTCAATGCGTTGCTCCTGGCTGTAATACACAGCTCTTTGGGCGCGGGCCGTAAGCCGCTCGGCAGGAAAACTGAGGGTGACATTGCCGATGGCCGTAAAAACCCCTGTGTTGGCGTTGGCCTCCTGCACATCAGCGCTGATGCTGATGGCACGGGGATTCTGACCCCAAGCCGGGATCCCAAGGGCCAGCACCACACCCACAGCCCAGCCCAGCGTCCCTAGCCGCTGCCAACCCTTCCGGTCAAACGCCATCTCCAAAGCCATGCCCCATCACCCCGTCAAACCACCACAGCAGCCAGTCTAGCCCGTCAATCCAGGTCACAATGGCGGGGGGCAGCCTATGGGTCCGTTCCCTTTCCCCCCTGGGGCAGAGCTTGGGCAAGCTGTCTTTCCAATTCGGCAACCCGCTGCATGAGCTGTCGGTTGGCTTCCAGCAGCTCCCGCGCCTGGCTGTTGAGGTAGGGATCCGATTCCCACCAATTGATGCCGATCTCCTTGGCCTTATCCACCGAAGAAATCAGCAGGCGAATGCGCACATTCAGCAACTCCACATTGCCCACCGAAACGGTGATGTCTCCGGCGATCACAATGCCCTTATCCAGTACCCGCTCCAACACATCGGCCAGCGAGGAGCCGTGAGTAGCCGTGGTCAAGGGTTGAGAGCTAATCGGCACAGGGTTAATCGACCTCCAAAGTGTATCAACAGGCAAAAGACTCAGCCAGGCAGTTGGTCTAGCAGATAATTCAGCAACTGGGATCCCTCTTCATAGCGCTTGCCAGCCCGGGGCAACAGCACATCCGCACACAAAGCGCGAAAATCGGCATTCTCTTTGCTAACTGCCAGCTCATGTTCCTTGACAATGCGCCCGATCATCAAACAACTGCGCAGGCTGGGGTGGCGCGTCAGATCCAACTTGCGGCGAAAAGCCCGCACAATGTGGACGATCTTGAGTGCATCGGGGCCGGATAAGCCTATTCGCGAGGTGAGGATCTCTTTTTCGGTCTCGATGTCCGGCTCCCCCATATCGATGGTGATCATCCGATCCAGCAGCGCATCTTGGGCCCTGTGAACCCCGGTATATTCCTCCGGGTTAGAGGTAAAAATGGCCCGGAACTGGGGATGCACCCGCAGATATTCCGAGCGGTTGCTGTCCGGCGGCAACACCAGCAGCCTCTCCTCCAAGGCACTCAGGAGAGCATTGTTGGCCTCAGGGCGGGAGCGATTGAACTCGTCGTAGATGAGGGTAAACCCCTCTCGGCAAGCCAAGGTGAGGCGGGCATCCACCCAGCGCTGCTGCACATCCTCCTCCGTCTTCACCACCGAGTGAATGAAGTTGTCCACCACCCGCCGATGGGTAAAACCGGTGCGCCCCCCGATGAGGTCGGAAGAATCGAAGCGGTCATCCCCATAGATCAGCATGATGGGGCGGCCCAGCAGGCTGGCCAGATGCATCGCCAAAGTGGTTTTGCCCGTACCCGAAGGCCCCCGCAAATGCACCGCAAAGCCCGATTGCAAATAGCGCAAAGCGCGGCGGGTAATCCGCTCAATGTAGGGGGTGTTCACGAACTGGCGGGGACGCGCCTGCAGAACCGTGGCCATAGAGATACCCAACCTCTTTGCTGCCCTAGACTCCTTTGCCTTGACTATAGCCCGGATGTTCTTCCTGCGCTCGGCACAACTAAACTGCGACCGTCCCCGACACCATGCGCCGCAGCGTAGCCAAGATTTCCGAGGGATCCAACCCCAGATCCACCGCGCCGCGGGCCAACAAATCCCGCACCCGTTCCCGATCCCCAATTACCTGCAGCAGGGTCAAGTTGGGATCCTGCGCTTGTAGATCACTCACATACTTGTTGACATAGTCAAGGATGGGATCCGCTTGTTTCTCAACAGTGGGCGGAACTTCAGGGGGTTCAGGCGTTATTAAACCCTCCGAGGGCTGGGGCTGGGGAACAGAGACGGGAGCAGGCGGCTCCACCGGGGCTTGGTCTTCGGCTATGGGCGTTGAGTCAGAGGCAGATATTGGCGCCTCACCGGCAATCTCAACGGAACTGCCAGAACCTTCACCGGAAATGGAGACCTCAGGTTCTGGGATGAGGTCAGGGATCCCATTGCCCCACACCTGCTTATGCAACTCTGCCCGGAAAGTGGCCAGGGATCCCCGCAGGGCCTGGGCCTGGGCTTGCTGTTCCTGAGCCATCTGAGCCAGCTCCTGTCGAGCCATTTGCCGGAGAGCCTGTACCCACTGCCGCAAATCGGCGCAAAAAGACTGCCGCGCTTGCTGAGTTTTGTCGGCCATCGCCTGCCGAGCCTGCGTATAGGTGCTCAGCAAATGCTCCACAGCCGCAGTCAAGTTAGCCCGGAAAGCCTGCAATTGCTGCCGGCTGACTTCCAATTGAGCAGCTCGTTCCTGCTCCAGGCGAGCCAGACTCTCTGCCACCGACTTGGCCCGCTGAGCCGCCGCTTCCGAACGGGAGCATTCGTCCAGGGATCGCCTCACAGCCCGCTCCTGCCTCAGTTTCTGCAATTGGCTGCGGGTTTGCTCCGTCTGGTGCCGTATTGCTTCTTGTCGTTGCTGGCGGCGCTGCCCCAGCTCAACCATCAGGGCTTGGTGCTGCTCTAGGCGCTGCTGCCGGGATCGGCTTAACAAACTTCGATTCTGAGCCACCCGCTGGCTGCGGGCCATGGCCCATTGTTCCTGCAAACTCATGGTGTTCAATCCCTTACGTCGTGTTCAATGCTTGGGTGGATACAGCTTCTCTACCCCTTCAAACTCGATATCCAGCTATCATGCCAGTCTGCAGCCCAACACGTCTGCAAGACTCGATCCGTGAACGAAACCCATGAGAGCAAGGCAGAGACCAGAGGTGGATCCCTGCCTCGCTTTCCGACGGCTAGCTTCCTACGCCTCCGCCCAGAGAGCATAACTCATCCAACCATTGCGATGCTCAAGGCGAGAGGGTTGTGGGCACTTTCCTTGGTTGAGTGATTTTGGTTAGGCAGATTTAGACGGCAGGAGCAGCAGCAGTAGCCGTCAGACCCACAGCCTCAGCGTACTTCAGGTAGGTTTCCACAGAAGCCACAACGACGCGGGCTTCAATGGCCAACAGCTCGATCCCAACCAAAGAAACCCGCACCCAGGCATCGACCACGATACCTTTATCCAAGATGCGATCGATCACTTCGGCCAAGCTGGACGAGGAGTTCACTTTCTCTACTGCCATAACGATCTCTCCTGCACTGATACTGCTGATACTGATGAGGGTTGAAAAGGACAGACAACTCGGCGGCAAAATGGCATGTAGAAGGGATCCCAGCTGAGGATTCACCTTCCCTAGGGCGACAGCCGCACCCTCTATCACCCTAGCCCTATTGTGCTGGCTTTTTTCGGGAAGAACACCCGTAGATTCGCTTAAAAAAGACGGCGAACTCGAAAGGTTTACCGCTTTTCTAAGCGCCATCCCCCCTACATAGTACTCGCCAGCAGAAAAAATGGGCAAAGATGAGGGCGAGTTTTGAGCCCAAGTTGTGGAAGTGTGGTGGAGGGGCAGTGGGAAGCGGCAGGGATCCCCTATACTGGGGGCAGTGGGCTTGCTGACATACCGTTTCTCGCTGGCTGATAGGGCTGTCGTGACCGATTTCAACACCGGGATCCCGAGCGTGCGTCGCCTGCAGAAGGTCATCAAGGATCGGGAAACCCTCGAGGTCAAACTCAATACCGGAGATGTCTTCGTCGGCCAGTTGCGCTGGCAGGATCCCGATTGCCTCTGTTTAGCCGATGCCGAGGGGCGGGAGTCGCTGCTGTGGCGGTCTGCCATTGCTTTCATCAAGGTCAGGCCTCAGTCTTAAGTACTGCTCCGGATCCCTGTACAGCTCTTCTTCCCAATTTTTGAATAAATCTTTACAACAACTCAGGGCTTTTCTGTCTCCCTCTGAGGGCAGTTTTCTCCAGTTGACCCACTCCTGCTGGGTTTTTGGAGCGGTTGACTACCCTGCCGTCGCCCTGAGTCTATCCCAAAGCCGTCCCCCATTGCTCCGCAACGCTGTTGCAACTGCGTCAGCGGGCCGTAGGCCTTGAGGACGAGGCTTTAGACCCAGTTTTTTGGTAAAAATGCCAATTAAGAAGGGTATGATAAGGAGTGTTAAAAAATCTGATCTCTCCTCACCCAACCATGACGACTGCCCCCATTGAGATACCTCTTCAGCCTGCCGCCCAACGGCATAACCACTACAGCCGCGAAGACTTTTTTCGCTTTGACCTCTCCCAGGGATCCCTTGTGGACTGGACGGGCGCCCGCAATGTCTTGGTGAGCGAAGACTTTATCCTGGGTTTACAGCAGGGCCTGGAGGAAGAAGTGGGAGATGCCTCGGCTTCTCTGATGTACACCATTGGCCGAGAGTGGGGACGCAACGATGCCCTCCATTTTTCCCGCTGGTTTGAGGAGGAATATCGGCGCCACCCCAAGCAGAGTAATCTCATGTTTCTCTTGGAAACCTGGTGGTGGCCTCTGACCTCGCAAGGATGGGGGCGCTGGGAGGTGGAGACCGAGAGTCGGCGGCAAGGGTTTATTTTCATCAACCTCTTTGACTCCGCCGTGGCCCGCACCCTGGGGGATGTGGGCAAACCTGTCTGTCATCTTTACGCCGGATTGTTTGCCGGCTTTTTTAGCACCATGGTGGAACGGCAACTGAACTGCATCGAGATCCAGTGCTACTCCATGGGAGAAAGCTACTGCAAGTTTTTGCTCGGCAGCAAAGATCGCATCGATGCGGCTGCCTTCTGGCTAAACGAAGGGGCCAGTGCCAGCGAAATTGCCCAAAAATTGCGTTCAGGCCAGGGAGTAGCCAAGGCATGACCTGGAAGATTACTTTAGAGGATTCGGTGCAGAGCTTTTTTGCCCGTCTAAATTGGGATAACCGCCCCCTACAGAGGCGCACTCTGCCGATGCCTTTTCTGCAAGTGCAGGAGCATTTTGGCTCCATCCCCTGGGCCGGGGATCCCCTGAGTTTGGCTGCGCATTCTCTGGGATCCCTGTCGGCAGCACCAGAACCCGAGCCGGCAGAAGAACAGATCACCTTGGCAGATCTGTTCAGCTTGTTTTGAGTCTCCTAGCACCCACTGACATCCGGAAGAAGCGAGATGGTAAGCCCCTTGGAGCAGATGCTGATCGAGTCGGAAGCCCGCTACCTCAAGCCAGAGGAGCTGGAGCATCTGAAGGCCTATGTTCTCGGCTGGCCAAAACGACAACATGTGTACCGAGTTTTGCGGGAACGGGAGAGCCAGGTGGTGAGCAAAACCCTAGATGCCCTGCAAAAGGAGATGCCCGACCTTTCTCCCCAAGTGTTGGATCTGTGCCGGCGACACCTGCTGTTGCTGCTGCGTCACAGCGCTATGGCCATGTTGCTGCAGGACGAAAACCTCCTGAAAGAGCGGCTGCTCGAGTGGATGGAAGAAGAGGTGCGCCTGTACGGGCTGCAGAGGGTTTATGAGGTTGCCTATCGGATTTTCCAGCAGGAGTTGAGAGACCATCTGGCTCCTGGAGAGTTGGAGTTTATCCGCCCCTTAATCACCCAGGTACAGGTGGCCTTGCTGTTTTAGAGCTAGATACTTTTTTGCTTTTTGCATTTTTCGGTGCTAGAGCGCTCTATCTCAACTAGCCGGAGACTTCAGTGTCGTTGGAGTTAATGTTAGCGTTGTAGTAAATCTGCCCAAGGGGTATTCAATTGCTGGAGGGATCGCCATAAGATTTGGAGCGTAAACAACCGTTCTCCCAGCTCAACAACCAACGAACTGTCAACTGCACCCTGCTCCTATTTGGATGCTTAAAGCTCAATAACGACTTGGATTGGATAACCAGGGGATCCCTTATGACCGGCACTAGCTCTATCTCCAATGGCTCAGTCAACTTCGATCCCTACACGCCCGTTTTGGCCAACTACTACACACCCAGCGCTTATCTGCGAAGCGATTTGGAATCGGGCTTACTGGAAAGTCGCCACGGTGAACGTCTCTTGGCCCTTCCAGAAGCATTGCTGCGGGGCATCTACACGGGCCTGGAATACGAGACTGGCCAGGCTGCTCGTTTGGTATTGCGCAACTGTGGTCGGATGTGGGGCAAGGAGTTTTTCCGCCGTTTTGCCCAAGAACTCTCCAACTACTACCAGAAGCCTTTGGCCGAGCTGGAGATGGGCCTTTTCCTGCAAAGTCTGAGACAAGCTTGGAAAACTCATGGCTGGGGATTGATCGAGATCGACTGGACTTACAAAGATCAAGGAGTGCTGGTGGTGTCGATTCGCAATTCCCCCTTCGCTGCCGTCACGCCTCCCCATTTCAAGCGGCCGATGGGCTTTCTGGAGGCAGGGCTGTTGGCCACCTGGTTTAGCCAGCTAACCGGCCAGGATTTGCTCTGCGTGCAAACCGCCAGCGAGGCTTTGGGAGCGAAGAGCAATTTGTTTGTCGTAACCGCTGCTGCCCGCCTCAAAGAGGGAGAAGCCTGGGTGGACTCCGGCCTCAGCCACGAGCAGATCCTGGAAAAGCTCCTGCAGCCCAGCTAGGCGATAGGGGCTGGTTTTCCCCAGAGGGATGGGATCCCAACAGGGATGAGTCTGTATAATTTTCTGGAAGCAAGGCGAGCTCAAGCGCGCGAGGGTGTGGCCATTGGGGTGGCGAGTCAGAGCAATTCGGGGAGCCATCACCGTACCTACAAACAGTGCCGAGGCCATTGGCGCGGCGGTGGCTGAGCTGCTGGATACGCTAGAGCACCGCAACGCCCTCGATCCGGCTGAACTAGTCAGCGTTATTTTTTCCGTTACCCCTGATTTAAATGCAGCTTTTCCCGCCCAGTTTGCTCGTCGTCGCCCCGGTTGGGAGTCGGTGCCTCTGTTGGATGTGCAACAGATGGAGGTGAGCGGCGACTTACCCCGTTGCATTCGGGTTTTGATCCAGTTGAATACTCCACTTGCTCAAGCGGACATGCAGCATGTTTATCTGCGAGGTGCCCGCGAGTTAAGGCCAGATCTCAGCGCAGTTTGATTGAGGTCGTACAGCACCAGCACAGGGTTGACACTCTCACCGACTAAAGTCGGGGGATTTCTACACTGGAGGTGGGACAGTCTGTTGCCATGGGCAACATGGGGCATGATGGATCCCGGATTTGCCCCGCTTATTCTGGGGGAAAAGAATGGCTTAACTCAAGTTGATCCGGGTCATATCACTACTGATTTGGGAAGGCGCAGAACATCCAGATTCACTCATAGACTTACTTGGACTTACAGTCATTTTAAACAGGTATGAAACATTTCCATCCAGCTCCCCTTTCTTTTTGGGAGATGGGGTGATGGCAGCGGCACAGAGCACTTGGGGGGCTTCTCAATTAGCTTAACAATGACTCTACTTAAGATAAGAGTAGATCTGAGAGCTCAAGGAGACAGCTTTTCTCGCAGACGGTTTTCCCACTGTTGCAGTTGCTCTTGGCGAGCGGCCACCTCTGCTTCGCGACGGCTCAGCTCTTGGCTTTGCCGAGTCAAGGATTGCCGCCAGCTTTCAATCTCCGACAGATCCACCAGACTGTGGGTTCGGGATAGGTTGTGCAACATCTCCACCAGCTTCATGGCTGCCTCTTCCACCCGCCGTACCTGCCGCTCTTCCGAAAGCTCAACCAGCAGCAACACCCCAATGTTGTAAGGGCCAACCTCTTTGCAGGTGACCCCTTCTGGCTTGCGCAGCGGCATCCAAACCCCGTCCTCGGCCTGCCGGGCCAAGAGCTGCAGCTCCCCCTGGCCGAAGAGACTTTTTTTGTGTACCCGTGCCAGATACAGCATGGAACATGCAGGAAGATGCTGCCGATTTTAGCACCGATCCCTTTTATTGAAGAGGGATCCCGTCCCTACACCCAAACCTGGGTTTTGTTGTCCGTGCCACCAGGAGGATCAATGCTAGGATCGGCTGTGGAATGGATAAGGCTCAACGCTCTCCCGTCTTCATCGTTTAGGGATCCCTGGCATGTTTCTCACCCAAAGCCCCTACTTCTTGATGGCAGCGCTGGTGGCGATTGCCAGTGGAGCCATCTTCGCGGTTCGGTTCATCAAGCGAGAGGCCTCCGCTGAGTATGACGTGATTTTTGCCACGATGGGCCTGATCTATTCCGTCTGCTTGCTCTTGGAAGGTCAGCGGCTCATCCCGTTGCTGTTCTTTGCGCAGGTGTTGCTGGCGGTGATGGCCGGCTGGTTTGCCATCGAAACCTTCCGTTTGCGGATTCTCTTAAGCGAAAAAGCACGGCAGGTGGGCGGGGCTCGTCCGACCGTTCGGCGGCAAGGCTTCAGCCGCACCTATCCCCCGGATGGCTATGCCCAAGGACGCACGGTTTCCACCCGGGCTGAGGGATCCCGTATTCGCGACACCTCCTCCACCCGCTCCATTCCCGAAGGCAGCGCAGAGCCGAGCCGTCGCCCGCGGCCCCAGCTGACGGGCGATACCCGTGTGCGTCCCCGCCGCCGACCCGAAGGGGATGAGTATTACGAGGAGCCAGGGGTCCGCCCGCGTCAGGATACGGACTACGATGAACCAGCACCGCCGCCAGAGGCCCGCCGCCCCCGTCGTCCTGCCACCGAAGAGTATCCAGAGGATGTGGATGTGCAGGAAGAGCGCAGCACAGGTACAGCTACTCGTCGCCGTCCCCCACGGTTGCCCCAAGACCAAGGGGAAAGCTACGCGGATGAACCCCCCCGCCGTCCTTCCCGCCGCGTTGTCGAAGTAGAGCCAGTAGAGGTGGAGCCAGAAGAGTATGATGACGATCTGTTCTGATAGGCTCTCAATGCCGATCTGAACTTGATAGAAGCAGCGCCAGGGTCAATTAGTCGGATCCCTCAGCCTGTGTTGCGCATCCCGGCGGCAATGCCGTTAATGGTAAGTAAAGCTCCACGCAGAAGTTCAGCTCGGTCGTAGCGTGTTCGTCCGGTGCGGGATCCCTGACGCTCCCGCAGGCGCTTGAGGAGAGAGACTTGAATAAAGCCCAAGGGCACAATAGAGCGGTTGCGCAACTGCACCGAGCGCTTCAAATAAGGGTCGTTCTCCAACAGTTCGCTGTGACCCGTAATCTGCAGCACTATTGTGCGGGTGCGGTGCATTTCTTGGGCAATACACTCAAACAGCTCCATCGCCCGCTCTAGACGCTCTGGAGAGCTCATCTCCCGCACGTAGTGACGCGCTATTTGCAGATCCACTTTGGCCAGAGTCATCTCCACTTTGGAGATCACCATGCGGAAGAAAGGCCATTCGCGATAGAGGTGCTGCAGGTGGTTGAGGTTGTGCTCGCCCCTGGCCACGTATTCTTGTAGGGCGGTGCCAACCCCATACCAGGCCGGCAAGAGAAAGCGGCTTTGCGTCCAACTAAATACCCAGGGAATGGCCCGCAGGGATCCAATATCCTTCTGGCTGCCGCTGCGGCGGGCAGGACGGGAGCTGATCTGCAGTTGGCTGATCTCTTCAATGGGGGTGACCTCGTGGAAAAACTCCACAAAGCCCTCCTGCTCGTAGACCAGGTTACGGTACACCTGCCGGGAGCGCTCCGCCAAGGATTCCATCAGGCGCGACCACTCGTGCAGATCGTTGGGGTAGGTGCGCAGTAGGCTGGCCTGGATCACGGCGCTGGTGACGGTTTCCAGGTTAAAAATGGCCAGATCCTGGAGGGAATACTTGGAGGCCAACACCTCTCCCTGTTCGGTAATTTTGATGCGGCCCCCCACACTGCGCCCTGGCTGAGCCAAGATGGCCTCGTAAGCCGGGCCCCCTCCACGGCCCACCGAACCGCCCCGGCCATGGAAGATTTGCAGCTTCACCCCGTAGGATTCGGCCACCGTCTGCAGGCGTTGTTGAGCCTTGTAAATCTCCCAGTTGCTGCTCAAAAAGCCGGAATCTTTGTTGCTATCGGAGTAGCCCAGCATCACCTCCTGTAGATTCCCCTGCTGAGCCAAGTACTGGCGATAGAAAGGGATCTCCAGCAACTGCCGCAAAACTTCCGGGGCCCGCTTCAGGTCTTCGACGGTCTCAAACAGCGGCACCACCGCCAGGGATCCGCGACCACTGATGGGATCGTAGAGACCCACCTCCTTGGCCATCAGCAGCACCTCCAACAGGTCGCTCAACTGGCGGCTCATGCTGATCACATAGGTTTGGCAAATAGCCAAGCCGAATTCCTGCTGCAGGCGGCGCAGGGTGCGAAAGGTGGCGATCAGCTCTGCTGTCTTATCGGAAAAGGCAATCTCCAAAGGTATCAGAGGCCGACGGGTTTGCAGCTCCTGCAGGAGAAAGGCGGTTTTTTCCTCTTCCGTCATCTCGTTGTAGGGACGCGGCAAAATGCGCAGGTACTCGAAAATCTCCGTGAGAGCGGCTTCGTGGTAGCTGCTGTCTTGGCGGATATCCAGATGGGCCAGGTGAAAGCCAAACACCTGTACCTGTTGAATGAGATGATCCAACTGACGGCAGGAAAGGCCGCTGTTTTTCAAGCTTTTCTGGATAAGCTGCAAGTCGGCCAGGAATTCTTCCGCGTTGGCATAGGCGTTGTCCACAGGGGGAGGGGTGGGCAAACAAGCGGAGTCGGCCAAGTTGCGGTTGCGCTCCCGCGTTAACTCCAGCCGCCGCTGAATGTAGCTGAGCTTGAGGCGGTAAGGCTCCTGGCGATATTGCAGAGAAAACGATTCGTAAACCTCGGGCATGAGGCGGTGATCCTGCTCAAGGGCATCCAGCAGTTGGCTGTCCACATCCCCCCAATGCAGGGAAATGCTCAGGGTTTTGGTGAGAGCCTTCACCGATTCGATGTACTTGCCCAGGATGAGGTTGCGCTGATAGCGAGCCGTTTGCCAGGTAACATCGGCGGTGACGGAAGGGTTGCCATCCCGATCCCCGCCTACCCACGAGCCGAAGTTGCAAAATCCTGCCGGCGGTGGCTCGACGCTGGGAAAAGCTTTTTTCAGGCTGCGGCTGAGGTACTCGTGCAGCAGGGGGATGGCCTGAAACAACACCTCTTCAAAATAGTGCAAAGTGTAATCGACTTCGTTCAAAACAGTCGGCTTGGACTGATGCAACTCGTCGGTACGCCACCAAAGCAAGACTTCTTCCGCCATCTGTTCTTTTATCATCTGGGCCTGCAAAGGCTGGGTTTGTTCTGCCCAATCCAGTTGGCTGAGCAAGCGAGAGAAGGCCCGTTGCTTCTCGCGAATGGTGTGGCGGACGATCTCGGTGGGGTGGGCGGTAAAAACCATGCGAATGTGCAACTGCTCCAGCAATCTGCGCAGTAGGCCCGGCGGCACCCCTTGGGCCCGCAGGTAAGGGAACAGCCGTTCAAATTTTTCGTTTTCTCGCACGGTACGTTGTTGGCTATCCACCATGCGCATGTCCGAGTCTTCTGCCCGTTCGTAGTGCTGTTCAACAATGTTGATCAACTGGAAAAACAGGGCAAAGGCGCGCGCCGTTTGGATGGTGGCATCCAGGCTGAGATGCTCGATAATTTGTAGTACCTCTGGGATCGGGTACTCCAGGGCTTGTCCTTCTGGGGAACACATGGAACGCAGTCGCTGCAACAGATCCACCAGAGACTGACCGCACTCCTGCAGGATCACCGATTCCCAGAGTTCTTCCACCAATTGCAGGCGACGGTTCAACAGGTTGTTCCTGCGGTTGAAGGCTTCGTTGACTTGAAGGGAATGGGCCAAGGGATCCCGTTCCCCAAACAGGGATGCCTCCTTCAGCCCGTTGGCAGAACCCGCTGCCCCCTCTGCAGCGGTCAGGTGGGGGGAAGAGGTCATGAAGGCAGCTCCTAGAATAACCATCCCAATATTAGAGCCTGTTTGTCGAAACGGCAGATGTAGCAGGTATCACGCTCAGATTGCGGTCTTCTCCGCGTCGGATTTTGTAGTTGAGCCTACAAATTGCAAGAAAAAAGTGTTTTACCTTGCCGCAATACTGGTCTAACGCCTTGTTGACAGGAGTTCTGGTGGCTGCCACCCTGTTTATCAACGCACATCTGCTGGATCCCGACCAGGGATTGGACGAGATCGGGCAACTGCGGGTGTAGGAGGGCAAGATCGCTGCAATTGGACGCCACCTGCCTGTCTGTGGGGCAGAAGTTGTGGATTTGCGAGGGCAGCTCCTCACCCCTGGCTGGATCGATATTCACACCCATGTTTTTACATCAGTGGGGGATTTTTGTCTGCCGGCGGATGAGGCGGGGATCCGCTCAGGGGTGACCACGGTGGTGGAGGCGGGGATCACCTTCCCGGCGTTTTGTGCAACGGTGGTGTCAACTGCCCAGACGCGGGTTTATGCTTTCATCGATCCCTCTCTCCTCTACATCGCCACTGCGGATTTCATCGCCCACCGCCTCAGGCTGGCTGTGGATTGGAAAAATCAAGATCTGGATCGGGCCAGAGCAGTGATCGAGACCCATCGCCAGGTGGTGGTTGGCCGCAAGGCTCGTCCCACCCTCAAGCTGGGAGAGAGGGAATCACCCACGCTCACTTCCGCTCTGATTCTTGGCGAAGAATATGCCTGCCGATCATGATTCATCTGGGCCGCTTCCCGATGGATGAGGTGTTGGATCCCTCAGATTTGTTGGATCGCCTGCGTTCGGGAGAGATTGTCAGCAACGAACAAAAGGCCCGCGCCCGCGACTACGCATTGCAGGTGGCAGAGCTAGAATCCAAGGCAATTGCAGCTTTCAACCGCAAGCTGGCAGCCTTGTCACTGCTTTGAGCCGCTCTGGAGCGGATGCCCATTTTATGATTTCGGATCAGCAGTGGATGGAACGGTGTCTATCCCTGGCCCGTTCCACACCTCAGCGTCCCTCTCCCAATCCGCGGGTGAGTTGCGTGATCGTGCAGGGGGATCGGGTGGTGGGGGAAGGCGTTCATCCGGGGGCAGGGCAGCCCCATGCGGAGGTGTTGGCTCTGCAACAGGCGGGATCCCTGGCCAGAGGGGCAACGCTCTACGTCAACCTGGAGCCCTGCAACCACTATGGCCGTACCCCTCCCTGTACCGAGGCCATCCTAGCTGCCGGGATCCGGCGGGTGGTGGTGGGGATGCAGGATCCCAATCCCTTGGTGGCTGGCAAAGGGATCCGCCGCCTGCAGGAGGCGGGGATCGACGTGACGGTGGGAGTGCTGGAGCGGGAGTGCCAGGAGCTGAACGAGGGGTTTGCCTTCGCCATTGTGCGGCAACAGTGTTTCGGCCTGCTGAAATACGCCATGACCCTGGATGGCAAGAGCGCCGCCGCCACCGGCCACAGCCGCTGGATCAGCAACTCTCCGGCGCGGCAGTGGGTACACCAACAGCGGGCCTGGCATGATGCCGTCATCGTTGGATCCCGAACCGTTTGGCAGGATAACCCGCGCCTCACCTGTCGCCTGGCGGAGTTGCAGGGATCCCAGCCGTTGCGGGTGGTCCTCAGCCGTTCCCTGAACCTACCTCCCGTCGCCCATCTGTGGCAGGTGGAAGAAGCGCCGACGTTGGTGATCACAGAAGCTGTGGCAACCCATCCTTTGTGGGGATCCCTGGCCAAGCAGGGGGTGGAGCTGCTGCATCTGCCCCAAGTAACCCCCTCGCGGGCGGCACAGGTGCTCTTTCAGCGGGGGTGTCTGAGTGCCCTCTGGGAATGCGGGGGCACGCTGGCCTGGGCAGCCCTCAAAGATGGGGCGATCCAGAAAGTAGCCGCCTTCATCGCTCCCAAGATCCTAGGCGGAGCCGCTGCGCCAACCCCGGTAGCAGGGGAGGGGATCCCTGATGTCAACCAAAGCTGGCAACTGGTGGAGCCGCGGCTGGAGACCTTGGGGGATAACTGGTTGATCATCGGAAAGATCTCCTCTTCAGTTGGCCACAGTAACCTGCTAAAGTGACCAGCTTTCGATTGCCATACAGGGAGCTTCAGGTTTCTGAACGAACAGGCTGATATCTGTTCAATGTAAATGGATATACTCATCAGAAAAACACGGCGTTTCTGCAAAGTGGGGTTCAGAATTGAGCTCAATTGTGCTAGGCTGGTCAATGTTTTGGGGAGGTCAATTGACGTTTTGGTAAGGTCAGCAAAATCAAGCTGTAGGGATCTATCGAGATTTTCCTGAGGTGAGCCTTGCAAACGGCAACGACGAAGACTCTAGCCTCTTTGTCCAGCCCTTCTTTGCTTGCCCAGTGAGCGGCTTGAAAGTCGTCCTATCTCATTTTCAAGTACAAATCCCAGGATAAGGAAGGGCATTGTGTTGAATCTTTTTGCCGGCCTGCTGTTTGCATCCGCTTTCCTCAGCCCCTCGGGAAACGTTGTTATCGAAGGGGATTCGGGGGAATGGGTTTTCGCCGATCATCAAGCTCTGGAAGGGCTTACTCTAACCCTTCTCATACGGCCTGGAGAGAGCTTGGCCTCTTGGAGAGAAATGCTCTCCGTCATGGACGTTCATGTCCAGGGATCGCCGCGCTTTCTTGCCAACCACATGCGGGACAACCTCCTGGCCAACTGTCCCCAAACGACTTGGGAGTTCCATCGGGAGAGCGAAGAAGATGTGCTCTACGAGTTTCGCAGTGCTGGCTGTCGTGGAACGGTGAGTGGAGTTGAGGAACATGAGATTGGCCGGATCACCCGAGGCCCAAGCGGCAGTGTGCGCATTGCCTATGCCGCAAAGCCAGAGATGACGTCCGAAGTGCGAAGCCGCTGGCTGAACTTACTGGGCAGCGAGGTGGGGACAGCTCAGGGTTTTCCCATTCGCAACCTCAGCGGGGCGATTGCACAGCCTTCTTCCCCGGCTTCAGAAGTCCCAACCTCAGAGCGGCAGATCGCCCAGTGGCTGCAGGAAGCAACCGATGCCCTGAAGCAGCAGGAAGATTTGCTGGCTGAGCTGGATCGCCTGGGTCAGGCTGCGCAAGCAGATGCCCGTGCCTACAGCGGAGAGATCCCCAAAGGGGCGGGGCTGAAGACAATCGGCCTGTACCGAGGTCGGGGGGACGGCAGCCCTGGCGAGGCCACAACCGAGTTCAAGACCACCGACACGTTGATCTGGGCCATCTTGCCAGTGGGCAACCTTCCTGTCAACGCCAAGGTGGAGATACTCTGGTACTACGAGGGCGGAGAAGCCGGGGGCGAGCAACTGATCCGCAGGCTAGATGTTCCCTGGGATCCCGGCGACACGGTGCAAGGCTATTTGAGCTTCAGCCAGCCCTACACCGGCCGCTACCGCGTCGAGATTCATGTCAACGGCGAGAAGGTGGGAGTTGGCCGCTTCACAATCCAATAGTCTCCTGCAAGAAGTACCCCTCCTACGGGGTTACACAGGCTTGGGGGTGGACAATCTCCATCACCAACTCCGACGGGGTGAAGACTGTTGTGCTGGGATCCAGAGGGGGGCTTGCTATCCTCGACGGGTTCTGCTGACAGGCCTGGCTTTGAGGTTGTAGATAAGGCTGGTGCGGTATTGCAACAGCAAATTGCGCAGATAAAGGGGCAAGTTGCGTCGGTAGAGGGAGCGGGTTTTGCGGTAGATAGATTTGCTGCGCCGGTTAATCGCTTGGCTGCGCCGCTGCAAAGAGGTTTGGAGTGGACGTTGGAGTGCCAGGGATCCGGGCACACGCATCAACCTTGGCCGTACCATATCCCCCCTCGAGAGCGGCGTTGAAAGTTGGATCCAGTGTAGGGGATCCTCAGGGGAGCAGCCGCCAGCGGGTCAGCCTATTCTGCAGGTGGTCTGCCCAGCTTGCCGAGATCCCGGCAAAAGCTTCATCCCTCTCCAGATCTTGCAGCAACTGCCGACCCAGAGGTGCCAGACGATACCGATCCGTGATCCCCTGCCCATCCACTTCCCGCCGCAACAGCCCTACCTGAATCAGCCACATCAGCTCCTGATCCACCCGCATTTCCGATAACGGGCGTCGGCTGTAGCCCGCTTGAACGCCGGCCCAACCTGCAATCTTCGCTGGTGGGATCCCTTTTGTGCTCATGGCCTGCAGCAAGGGCAACCGAAAAGGGCTGCAAATCCAGGCACGCCAAGCCCTTCTGTACACTGACTCAGAGTCATGGAGCATGAGGGACAAGGGGAGTCCTTATGTTCTTATTCAATTCTGTCAATGGCCGTTGAGCAGCAGGCTTGTTACAATAAATTACGATATGTTGATCATCCTTGCCATTGTTGTCCTCCTGGGATTCTGGGCGCTGCGCTTGATGGAGCAGGCTTTTCAGAGTCAGGAGTTCTCACGCATGTTGGCAGGGACACTGGTGGCTGTGGCTGCCGGCGGCGTCTTGACCTGTTACTTTCTGATGAGCGATACCCTTCAGATGTTGTTTCATCTGCAAGCGCAACCTTCCTCCCCTTACTCTCAAGATCTGCTCTCCGATCTGAGCTGGCTTGACTAGGTTGTGTTGATCTTTCATTTGAGCCAAAAGAGAGCACTGACGAGATAGAGAAAACTCAAGAAGTTCCTGGCCAATTTGTCAAAACGAGA
>NZ_JBSSBO010000056.1:0-18224 GCF_054058915.1 Thermostichus sp. MS-CIW-41 | reverse complement strand
CACATGGCCGGCACTGCGTTTTTAAAGGGCGTCGGCTACGGTCGGCGCTATCCTTCCCCGCTCTGAAGGACGGGGCTTGCCGCGCCTTTTGGTCAACTCAAGACAATTGGGCAGCAACGGCTTTTAGCAGGCGTTTCTGGTCAACGGGCTTCGTCAGATAGGCATCGGAGCCAAAACATAGCCCCTGTTCAATCTCTTCGGGATAGATTTTCGAGGAGAGAAAGACGAAGGGGATGTGAGCTGTAGACTGATCCCATCTCAGGGCATCCAGCACCCCATAGCCGTTCAGCTTGGGCATCACCACATCGCACAACACCAAGTCGGGCATCAGGGTGCGCACCATCTGCAAGCCCTCTTCTCCATCGGTGGCCGCCACCGTGTCGTACCCCGCTCGTTGCAACACCTTCTGCAGATAGGTGCGAATAGAGGGTTCGTCTTCAATCACCAGGATGCGTTTGGACATAACTTTGTAAAAAATTAAACAAAGACCTGGCCCAACCTGTCGGGCCTACTGTCCGCCTTCCCGGAGCCAGAGAGATCCGAGTTGATGCAAGAACAAGTCGAAGAACTACAGCTGCAGCATAGGGAAACTCTGGAAAAAAAAACTCCGCCAAATCGCTCATTCTGGGATCTCCCTGCTCTGCAAAAATCCTGATAGAGTGCGGAACAACTTTCCTCATCCGCAGATTTGCGGTTATGCCAGAAACCCCCCTCCTCCTTTGGGAGAAGTGAAGGCAGCCTATTCCGAAGTCAGTTGACGTTCCATCAGGCGGGTGAGGGCGGCGGTGGGGGTGGTCTGCCCTTGCAACAACAGATGCACTTCCTGGGTGATGGGCACCTGAATGCCGTGCTGGGCAGCGATCTCGACCACGACGGGAGCGGTGTAAACCCCTTCGGCGGTGCCCTCGATCTCCGCCAAAATCTGCGACAAGGGTTGGCCCTGGCCTAGCCCGTAGCCCACTCGGTAGTTGCGGCTCAAGCGGCTGTGGCAGGTGGCCAGCAGATCCCCCAACCCCGACAGGCCGTTGAAGGTTTCTGCCCGTGCCCCCAGCTTAGATCCCACCCGGATCATCTCTGCCAGGCCGCGGGTAACCAGAGCCGCACGGGCATTGGCCCCCAGTTGCAAGCCATCACACACGCCAACAGCGATGGCGATAACATTTTTCAGGGTGCCGCCTAGCTCCACTCCCAGCGGATCGCTGCTGGTATAGAGGCGGAACCGCTCCGAGGAAAGGGCATACTGCACCTGCACAGCGGCCCAGGGATCCCGGCTGGCCACCACTGCCGCTGCCGGCAAGCCTTGGCGGATCTCCGCCGAAAGATTAGGCCCCGAAAGCACCACCAGGGGCTGCTCCGGGAAAGTGGCCCCCCAGATTTGGGTAGGGGTCAGAAGCTGCAGTGGATCCAACCCTTTGGTGGCCGAGACCAAAATTGCCTGCGGCGGGATCCCCACTTGGCGCACCGCTTCCACCACAGGGCGTACCCCCGCCATAGAGACGGCTGAGATGAGGATTTGGGATCCCTGGAGCACTTCTGCCAAATCCAGGCCCTTGCGGCGATTCCAAACCCGCACCCGGTGCCCTTGCCCCTGAGCCAGCATCGCCAGGGTACTTCCCCAAGCCCCGGCTCCCAAAATGGCAACGCTTTGCGGGGATGTTGGGCTTTGGCCTTCTGCGCTAGTGTTCATCTAATCTGTTCACCCGCAGACTTTCTCTTAAGCTTTCTTCGTAGGATGCCTCTCAAAAAGCCTGCGCCGGCAAAGGGAAGACCGGCGACAAAGGTTAGTATGGGTGGATACCAAATCATGGGTTAGCTCGAGAGCAGACGACATGGCAGAAGCAGGGATCCCCCGCCTTCCTCCTGAGGTAGCTGCCAAAATGGGAACCTGGCAGCACGGGTATGCCCTTACCAATGGCATTCAACTGCACTACGTCACCCAAGGGGAAGGGGAGCTGGCGATCTTGTTGCACGGTTTCCCGGAGTTTTGGTACTCCTGGCGGCATCAGATTCCGGTGTTGGCGCAGCGGTTTCGCGTGGTGGCACCCGACATGCGCGGCTACAACGATTCCGACAAACCGGATCACGGCTATGACCTGGATACCCTTACCGAGGATATTCGCGGCTTGCTGAGCCACTTTGGGGCTCAGAGGGCGGTGGTCGTAGCCCACGATTGGGGGGGAGCCATTGCCTGGCACTGGGCGCAATTTTTTCCTGAGGAGATTCGCAAGCTGGCCGTCCTCAATTCTCCCCATCCGGCCTGCTTTCGCCGGGAATTCTTGAGCAACTTGGATCAACTGCGCCGCAGTTGGTACCTGTTCTTTTTTCAGTTGCCTTGGCTGCCAGAGTGGGTGCTGCAGTGGGATTTGGGAGATTGGGTGCGCCGCATTTTCCAGGAAACCTCGGTGCGCAAAAGCGCCTTCACCCGCCACGACCTCAAGCTCTACCAAGAGGCCCTCTCCAAACCCAAGGTTCTCACCTCTGCCCTCAACTACTACCGCCAGCTGTTTAACCTGCCCACCTTGCAGAACCTGTTTTTGCAGCCCATGCGGCAGATCCTCGCCCCCACCCTGCTGATTTGGGGAGAAGAAGACTTTGCCCTCAGCCGCGAGCTAACTGAGGGGATGGATCCCTTTTTCCCCAACGGCCTGCGCAAGGAGTACATCCCCGAATGCGGCCATTGGGCGCAGCAGGAAGCTCCGCAAACGGTCAATCGGCTGCTGATGGAGTTTCTCTAGTGGGCCGGGCTTGGGATCCGCTCTTTACCATCTTCAAGGGTTGACCCTAGAATAATCCACTGAATTCTACGGGAGAACCGGCATGGCCCTGGAGTATCCATCCCATCTGCGCTACGTGGACACCCACGAGTACATCCATGTTGAGGATGATATTGCGGTGATTGGGATCACAGCTTATGCCGTCGATCAACTGGGGGATATCGTTTTCGTGGGCTTGCCCGAAGAAGGGACAGAGATTGAAAAAGGGGAAAGCTTTGGCTCGGTAGAATCGGTCAAAGCCGTCGAAGATCTCTATGCCCCTCTTTCTGGAGAGGTGGTAGCCGTGAATACAGCGGTGGTGGAGAGCCCCGAAAGCCTTGCCGACGATCCCTATGGCGATGGCTGGCTGATCAAGGTGCGCATTGCCAACCCCGAAGATCTCGAGGACACCATGAGCGCCGAAGCCTACGCCAGTTTGGTGGAGGGATCCTAAACTCCAGCAGTTGGCCCTGAACTACAGCAAAGTCTCTCGGTTACCCCCCTCAGCTTTGGCTTGGTAGAGGGCCTTGTCGGCAGCAGCCAGCAGACTTTGTGGGTCAGTTCCCTCTCCCAGCTCCAGCAGAGAGGCAATGCCCACGCTGCAGCTCAGGGAGATGGTCTCCGCTTCCACCTGCACCGACAGGGACTGGACGGCCTGCCGCAAGCGTTCTGCCAGCCCTAGGATCTGCGAGTTCGGGATCCCGCGCACCAGCAGGGCAAACTCATCGCCCCCCAAGCGGGCCACCAGATCGTCTTGGCGAACGTGAGCTTGCAATCGCCGCGCCACCTGGATTAAGGTTTGATCCCCAGCCCAGTGCCCCCAGCGGTCGTTGATTTGCTTAAACCCATCCAAATCCAGATAGAGCACGTAGAGGGGAATGCGATGGCGAAGGGCAAAGGGGATCTCCAGCTCCAGTTGCTCCAGGAAAAAACGTCGGTTATGCAAGCCGGTCAGCGGGTCGTGGAGGGCGGCAGTGGCCATTTGCAAAAAGAAGGCTTCTTCTGCCGCGTTGTAGTAGGCAAACTTGAGGGTGCTGGCCCCCACTTGAATGTAATCTCCATCCTTCAGGAGAACGCGGCTGATGCGCTCGCCGTTGACATAAGTGCCGTTGAGGCTCTCCAGGTCGGTGAGAACATAACCCTCACTTTCTCTTTCCAGCCGACAGTGCTGCCGGGAGACGGCGTGATCCAAGAGCTGAATGTCCGCGCAGTGGCTGCGCCCCAAAACTCCACCCCTCGCCAAGGGAAACGTCATGCCCACATTGGCGCCGCTGAGCACCGTTAGAAAGGCCGCAGTTGCCTCAGGCTGGGGTCTGCGCTCGTAAAACTCCAAGGGGATCTGAGTGGTTGGCTCCTCTGGCAACTGAGAGAGAGGGTCGAGAGGCATGGAGAGGCCCAACGAATTGTGCGGGTTAGCAGTAAGCACTCGTTATATCCGTATTATGTCGGTTTTCCCCAGGCCGTGTTTGGGTGAGCGAGGGATGTCTCGCCGGTTCTGATCTGTAAACTTGCGGAACTCTGGAGTTTATCGTATACCATCGCACGCGGTGAGGCCCTCAGTTGAGAGCTACGCGAGGATTCCATCCCGCCTGCGCGGTTGTATCGGCCAGCTGTGGGAAGAAGCTCAATGGCAAACCCCAATTTCCCCAGGATCCCAAGTATTTTTCGGGATAACTCAAAAAACGGGTTCGGTTTGCCCCTCGTTCCCTGATTTCGAGAAGAGGCTCTCTCCTCTATGTCCTACAGATCCTCTGACTTCTGAAGAGTCGCCGAGGCGGCCTAGAATGGGTCTGGGATCCCTGAGAGGAGGAGTGGGGCATGATCAGGCCCAATTCTGCCCATCTATTGACTCCGGATTTTCGCCTCAGCCTGTCGGTGTTGGCTTTGGCGGTGCCGCTGTTCTGGCTTTCGTTTTGGGCGGGGCTGGGGGTGGGTCTGTTCGGCCTGTTTTTGATGGTGCAGACCTCTCTGATCGGGCTGGCCTTTACCAGGACGGCGCTGCAGGTCTACAGCGGCTCCAGGCGCATCCGCGAGTTCCCCTACAGCGAGTGGCAGGATTGGCAAATTTTCTGGCCGCCGCTGCCGGTGTTGTTCTTTTTTCGAGAAACCCGGAGCATTCATTTTTTGCCGATGCTGTTTAACCCTGCCGAGCTAAAGATGTGTTTGGAAGAGCGGGTGGGCCATCTCCACGCCCAACATCGGTCTCAAGGATCCCCGCCGATTGCTGGTCCGGGTAGCTCCCGCCGATGAGTGGCTCCGCCTTGTGGGTTTGGCAGCAGGCAGAGAGATGGCGCTGGCTGGAGTGTCAGCTTTTGGCGGAGTGGCCTCACGCTTTTGGCTCTCGCCAAGGTCATCCCCATCCCCCATCTCAGTTGGCCGCTCGGCTGCAACTGCCCCCTGAACAGGCCGCGTGGGGCCATCAGGTGCATGGCTGCAACTGGGTTTGGGCAGATGGGATCACGGAAACCCTTGGACAGAAGGGAGAGCAGGACTGCTCTGCTGGTCAAGGGATCTCTACCCGTTCTCAGGCGGATGCGGTCATTGCCCGCCGCCAAGGGGATTCTGCCTGGGTCTGCACCGCTGACTGTGTGCCGATTTTGGTGGCCAGTCGAGAATGGGTGGCGGCCATTCACGCCGGGTGGAGAGGCACTGCTGCGGGGATCTTGTCCAAGGTGCTGCAGGAGTTTTTACAGGCGGGGATCCCTGCTGCTGGGATCCGCGTGGCCATCGGGCCTTCCATTTCGGGATCGGTCTATCAGGTGTCAGAGGAGGTGGCGGAGCAGGTGCTGCAAAGCCTACCCCCAGGGCTGGATGCCCGCGCCGCCCTGTTGCCCGATCCTCTGCCCGGCAAGGTTCGCCTGGATCTGCGCTGGGTCAACGGTGCCCAAGCCCAAGCCCAAGGGATCCCCCCTGAACACATTGCCGTCAGCCCCCATTGCACCCTCAGCCAGCCCCAAGATTTCTTTTCCTATCGCCGCGATGGATCCCTGAAGGATGAGCAGGGCCGTCATTGCGTGCAGTGGTCGGGAATCGGCCTGCGGTCGTAGGCAGACTTGACCCAGTTCTGCCCGGAGGAACGGGAAGTAGTGGCTATAATTGCGCTCAAGACAGGGCTGATACATTTACGCTGAACACTGCTGAACATCACTGTTCAACTATGCAGCGATAGCATTCTGTTTGTTTCCAAACAGAATGGCGGTATCCCGCAAAGCTTTGAGTAGAATACCCAAAGCGCAGTTTCCGTGTCGTCTTACTACCAATTTTCTGCTTTGCTTTGGCTACCATGTTGGCAGACTCGAAAGTAAACAGAAAGATCAACTGGTAGTAATCCGTACTGAACATATTATACATTATTTTCAGTATAGTTGAGCTTATTATTGACTAGAGTCATGCTCTATCTAACTACTGGAGATCCCATGGTTTACCGCGCTGTTTTCTGGGGATTAGCTGGGATGGCTTTGGCTTTCTCTCTCGCTTTCCTTGAGGAGGCTAACGCTCAAACCTCGCTGACTGGCATCAACCGTGACAGCGTACTGCAGCTGAACCTTGGGTCGGGACGCAGCCTCCCTCGGGTACCTGTGGGCGGTTCAGGTTCTGAGGAGGGCCGGGATCCTGCTGCTCCCTCGGCGCAGATGTGGGCAGAGTGGCATATTCGCGCCAATGTCTGTACCGGAAACCTATCCACAGAAGAACTGGCGGAGCTGTTTCCATTGGTGAATCAAGCTCTAGTGGATGCCGTTTGCCGGGGAGGAAGTTAAAGGTTGCCCAGGCTGGCGGTAAGGTGAAGAAGGAGCCTCTAGGTCGCTGCTGCATGGATTTTGAGAAACTTTTGGAGGAATGGGTTGCAGCCTTTGCCCAAGTGGCCGAAGAAAGTTTGGCCTCTTTGGAGACTGCCCTGATGGAGCTGGCAGAGCACTTGGCTGTGCCTTTACAGGAAACCCTTAGGCAGTGGGAAGCCCTCTGGAATCTGGAGGAGGAAGTGGAGCTGGAGCCTGAGCCAGAACCCTTTGAGGAAACCCTCAACCCTTCTGGCGAATCTTTCACCACCAGTCGTTTCTTCGTCAGCCCGATAGGATTTGGGGGTGTGGTTGTTTACACTTACGTGGCTTCGCCGCCAGAATACATCGGGGATCCCACCTGCCGCTACAATGCCCATTCTCCAGAGTTGCGCTGCGCCGTCAACCCCTGCGGCCCCTGTGAGGGCTGTCCCCACTATGAGCCCCGGAATGAGCCCCGATGAAGGGTGACCGCCTGATTGTTGCGCTGGATACCTCTTCTCAAGAGCAGGCTTTGAAGTGGGTGGACTCTTTGCCGCAGGTGCTGTGGTGGAAGGTGGGTCTGGAGTTGTTCACTGCTGCGGGTTTTCCCATTCTGCAGGCTCTCAAGGAAAGGGGCAAGCGCATTTTCCTGGATTTGAAGCTGCACGACATTCCCCACACGGTGGGGAGGGCTACGGCGGTGGCCGTCAGCTATGGAGTGGATCTGCTCACCGTCCATGCTGCCGGTGGCAGTGCCATGTTGCGGGCAGCCGTGGCAGCCGCCCAGGGCAGTTCTTGTCGACTATTGGCGGTTACCCTCTTAACCAGCATCAGCCCCCCGCAGGTGCGACAGGAACTGGGCATCGAGATGGATCCCGCCGACTACGTGTTGCATTTGGCCCGGCTGGCTCAAGCTCAAGGCTTTACTGGACTGGTTTGCTCTCCTCAGGAGGTCTCGCGGTTGCGCCAAGCTTTGGGGCCGGAGGTTTTGCTGGTTACTCCCGGGATCCGTCTGGGCCAAGCCAAGGCGGGGGATGGAGAGGAGGATCAACAGCGCATCTGTACGCCCGACGAAGCTCTGCGGGCAGGAGCCGATTATTTGGTGGTGGGCCGCCCCATCACCGCTTCTCCCGATCCCGTGGCCGCCTTGCGGCGCTTCCAAGCCTCATGGGATGCTGCCGGGTGAGGGTGTGGGGAGATGCCCGATGTTATTGGGGTAGTTCTGTAATGCAACGACGCCGTAGGCTTGTGCAGTGGATCCCTGAAAAAAGGCCGGCTGGATCCGGCAGGAGATGTTGGCTAGGAGTCGGTTTGTCGGTGGTTTTGGGCCTGGTCAGCACTCCTGGGCGCGTTAGGGGTGCGGAGCATTTCGTTCCGGCAAGAGGGGAAACTTGCCTGGCTGCTCCTCAGGTTTGGGCTGAGGCTCTAACGGAGCAGTTGCCTTTGTTTCTCAATCTGGCCTTGAGCCGCTCCCGCTCTGAGTTTCAGGTTGTGCTGGTGGGGAAGCCGGAGGTTGAAATGCTCTCTCCAGGGTCTCCGGCCCGCTTACGCCAACAGGAGCTGGCTCCGGTTTTGCCGGACACCGCAACTGCTGTTTCGCCAGAAGCTTTTCGGCTGTATTTCACCACGCTGGAGCGCCGCTTGGTCTTGCCCCAACACCCCCAAAAGGAGGGCAACTCCTTGGCCGGTCGGCGCAGCGAAACCCTGCAACTGGCCTACGAGGCTTATGTTCTGCGGGCTGCTCCTGGGGATCCCTGGCGGTTGGTGCGTCTGCAGGTAACCGGATCGGGGATCCCCATTCGCGATGTAACGAATGGACTCACTGCCCAGGCCATCCGCCGCTGGCAACAGTCGGGTTGCCCCTTGACGGGCGATCTAGAGTTGACTAGACCTTCTCTCTAGCGGCGCGGAGCGCTTTGCGTCAGCATGAGTGCGGGAGTATGTCACGCGGGGAGATTCTCTTTTGGAAGTAACGAAAGGGCACTTTTTCTCCCCAACCGGCCAAGAGTAGAGGGCGTCGGATGTTCTGCTGCCGGTCGAGGGCCCACCCCGTGTAGGGATAGTGTTCTGCACTGCTCATGCGAACAGGCTAGGGTTTACCCATGAAGTTTCCCCCCGCCACACCCCGCCCGGGCAAGCGGCTGCCCCGCGGCTCATTTCCCCGCCTGAGCTCCTCCAACAGGGACAACCATCGCCTTCGGCGTTTGGTCGGTTTTGGTTTCATGGGCCACTGGCTGCTATGGGGAGGGATGGGCCTTCTTTTGGGGCAGCGACTCCGCTCTTGGGGGCAACCGGCTCCTCTGCAGTGGTGGCGCGTTTTGCCGGTGAGCGGTTCTGAGGGATCCCTGACTTTTGTCCAACCGGAACTGCCTCTCTACCACTCGTTCGCGTCAGTGGTGCGGAGCACTTTTGCAGACGGGCTACTGCCCTGGTTGGCTCAGGGAACCGGGATCTCGGCTGAAGGGATCCTGCACATCTTCTCAGCTATGGCCTGCTTGGCCATTCTGCTGTTGTGCTGGAGCTGGGGCAACTTCTGGAGTGCCGGTCTATGGGGACTCAGCCCCTGGGTGTTGACCCAAGGGTTGGAGCCGGGCAGCGAGATTTTGGGCAGCCTGGTTTTGCTTTGCAGTTGTGGTGTTGGGCCGGGATCCACCTTGCGCTGGTGGGGTCTGGCCTTAGCTTGTGCCCTGTCTTATAAGGTTTGGCCCTTGGCTCTGCTCTGGGCGGGGCTGTGGACGAGCCAGCAGTGGCCACGGCAACCGTTGCGTTCGCGTCAGCAGTGCGGGGCATCAGGACTGCTTTTGCTGCTGCTGGTGATGGGTTTTTCCTGGTTGGGACGGATTGATTGGCCAGCTACCTCTGCTGAGGTGACTCCCCATCCTCTCAGCTCCCAAGGTGGCTTGGCCGTTTTGGCTACTTTGATGCTGCCCTTGGGGTTGAGCTTGGTGCGGTTGGGCTGGCCTTGGGCGGAACGGCAGCAAGCCCTGCTCAGCTTGGCCGGTTTGGGCCATGTCCTCTGGATGGGGGCGCTGGCGACATGGTTTTGGGATCCCCAAGTGAACACCCTGCAGCAAAGTGCTCGCTGGGGTTTGGTGGTGCTCCCCTTCCTATGCCTGAGCGCCGGCGGCGTCTTGGCTGAGATCCCCTACCGGAGCTGGCGGCGGGTTTTGGGATCCCTACTCCTGGGCAGTTCTTTCTTGTTATCGTGGCAGGCATTGGCCTAAGGTATTCTTTCTCTTGCTTGCCATGACCCAGACCTCGTCCGCATCGGCACCGCGTAGCACTTCGCGGCCCTTGTTGCAAACCCTTTTTGCCCAACGGGCTCAGGCTGTGATCCCTTCTCCTTTCGGGGCGGAGATCCCAGGGGCGGTGCCAGTGGTTACCAGTTTTACCTTTGGGCTGGCGGATCCGCGCCTGTTTCCCAAGGCCGACTTGGCGCGGGCCACGGCGGAGGTGTTGGCAGAGGATGGGGACAATGCCCTCAATTACGGCGGCACGTTTGCCGGGCTGATCGACGTGGTGCTGCAGTTGATGCGGGATAGAGGGGTAGAGGCCCAGCCGGAAAACCTACTGATCGGCTATGGCTCTGGGCAGATCCTCGGCCTGTTGCCTCAGGTCTTCGTGGAGCCGGGGGATGTAGTCATTGTGGAAGGGCCCACCTTCATGGGGGCTGTCAGCCGTTTTGCGGCGGCAGGAGCGCGTCTGATCTCGATCCCGGTGGATGGGGAAGGCATGGTGGTGGATCGCCTGGAAGAGGTGCTGCGCGATCTGGCTCGCCAAGGGATCCGCCCCCGATTTGTCTATACCATTCCCACCTTCCAAAACCCCAAAGGCTGCACCCTCTCTGGGCCACGGCGGCAGAAATTGGTGCAGTTGGCAGCTGAGTACGGTGTGGTGGTGGTGGAGGACGAGGCCTACTACGACCTGCGCTTTGCCGGGGATCCCTTGCCCAGCTTGGCTTCCCTGGATCAGGAAGGCTGGGTTCTGCACGTGGGCACCTTCTCCAAGATTGTGGTGCCGGGAGTACGGGTGGGCTGGGCCTGTGGTCACCCTGAGATCATCCGCCGCCTGGAGATGTTTCGCAGCGAGGGATCCCTGGGGCCCTTTTTGGGCCGGGTGGTGGCCCGCTATTGCGGGGAGGGCCGTCTGCAAAGCCACATTCAACTCCTCACCCGTCGCTACCGAGAAAAGTGCCAGGTGATGCTGGAGGCCATCGCTCAATATTTTCCGCCCGAAGTCAAGGTGGAGGCCCCTGGGGGTGGATTTTTCGTCTGGTGTGAGCTGCCCCCTTCCCTAAGCGCCAGCACCTTGTTGCAGGCTACTCGCGCCCTGGGGGTCACCTTCCTGCCGGGCACCCACTGCTTTGCCGACGGCCAAGGAGACCATGCTCTGCGCCTGGCCTTCAGCTACCAACCAGAAGAGCGCATTGTCAGCGGCATCCAGATTATTGGGGAGCAACTGCACAGACTGATGCACTCTCGCGTCACCTGCTCCCCACAGCCTTAGCCATGCGCCGGAAAAATTGCCCAACGCCCTTCACCAGGTTGGGTGCAGCTTCTGGACGAGCCGGGATCCCGGCCATGAGGGTGTAGTAGTCATCCAAGAGGGTGTGCTCTTCTGGAGAGACCGTGTTGTCCGCGATCATCAGGTTGCCGATTGCTCCCAAAAGTTGCATGCGCTCGGTTTCGCTGGCCTGGGCAAGATAATCGGCCATCCAGCGCTCGGTTTGCTCCATCGGGATGGGCTCTTGGATCAGCTAGAAATCGCGGGAGCCCCGCACTGTACCCGTAGGGTCGGTGTCGAGAGGAAAGTCCGCCTCCATGGTTATAATTGTACTGCGGACACCAGAAACGGTTGTTTAAGGCACTGGTAACGGTCGATTGGGGGTGCTGTAAACCACCCCAGAGGCTCGTGGTTGGCTTGCCAACTGCAGGGCTACCGAAAGCCCGCCCTGTACTGCGAAGGTCAGGGTCGGGTAGTTTACTTCTCGCAGCTCGGTATCGTGCTCCAAACCATAGCGGCGCAGCAGGGATCCCAAGTAGGCCAATTCCTGGGGTTCCAAATGCCCATCGGCCCAAGCAGAGCCGGCCACAATTTTGAGCATGAGCTGATGTTGAGTTGTGGGGTTCATGGTGGGATCCCTTGCTGAGAACTGTTGTCGCTACGCGACACTTCTGCGAACGTGTCAGGGGGCCAGAGGCCTTAGAGGCTGCAGAGTTGAGGGGATGAACAGCTTAACTATAGCCAGACCTTGGGTGAGCCATCTGCATTCGCGCCAGCGGTGCACAGCCCTTTTTGCGGCTAGAATCGTTATCTGTATTCACGGACACTGAGCTATTCGCGATAGCGGGACGGAGTCCTTTTTCTCGCCCTTTCTTGCAATGCTAAGCGCCTCTCCTTACCAATTGGATCTTGCCATTCTGGCCCCAGGTCGGCTGTACCGCGGCAGCGGCATTCTGGAAGCTGTGCCCCTTACGGTACTGGGATCCCGCGTGCTGGTGATCGGGGGGGAACGCTCCTTGGCTGTGGTTGAGTCCCCTCTGCAGCGCAATTTCGCCCGGGATCCCGCCCTCCAAGTTCACTGGACTACCTACGGGGTAGACTGCAGCGAGTCGGAGCTGGCGCGTTTGCAGGCGCTGGCCACGGCGGAGTCCACAACCGGCATCTTGGGGGTAGGCGGGGGCAAGGCTCTGGATACGGCCAAGCTGGTGGCCCACCGGCTGCGGATCCCCGTGGTTACCGTGCCCACCTCTGCTGCCACCTGTGCCGCCTGGAGTGCCCTATCCAATATCTACTCCAACAGCGGCGCTTTTCAGCGGGATGTGGCCTTGGATCAGGCCCCAGCCGCCTTGATCTTGGACTACGACCTCATTCGTCAGGCTCCCCCTCGCACCTTGGTAGCCGGGATCGGAGATGCCTTGGCTAAGTGGTACGAGTCTTCCGTCAGCAGCGGCGCATCGGAAGATGCCCTGGTGATTGGCGCTGTGCAGCAGGCCCGCGTCCTGCGGGATTTGCTCCTCCAGCAATCGGCGGCGGCCTTGAGGGAGCCGGGCGGAACTGCTTGGAAACAGGTGGTGGATGCCTGCATCTGCCTGGCGGGGATCGTCGGCGGCATGGGTGGGGCTAAGTGTCGCACCGTGGCCGCCCACGCTGTCCACAACGGGCTAACCCACTTGTCGGGGCACCGGGCCACCCTGCACGGCGAGAAGGTGGCTTTCGGCATTTTGGCCCAGCTCCGCCTAGAAGAGATCCTGCAGGGAAGCCAGTTGGCGCTGGCAGCACGTACCCAGTTGCTGGAGTTCTACCGCCAGGTGGGGCTGCCCCTCAACTTGCGGGATCTCAAGCTAGGTCACTTGGGATCCGCCGACCTGCTGCATGCTGCCCAAGTGGCCTGCCAGCCAGGATCCGACATCCACCACCTGCCCTTCCCCGTCAGTCCAGAAGCCCTGTTGGTGGCCCTTACCACCACAGACCTGACCAGCTCCAGCCCTGTTCTCCCTCGGCTGTAAGTCCTGGCAGAGGATATCTGTCTGCTATCCAACTCCGCCGGTACGGGCCTGGGTCGGCATTGTGGGCAGGCGGGCTTCGCCGTAGGCTCCAGAGGTGGCGCCCACCAAGATCAAGGCTCCGCCCATCCAAGTCCACCCATCCGGGATCTCGGCAAACACCCAAAACCCGATTAGGCTGGCCCAGAGCAGACGGGAGAAATCCAGAGGCAGCAGCATCGTCACCTCAGCCAGCTTGTAGGCCTGGGCGAGGGCCACCTGGCCAATGCTGCCCAGTAGCCCCATGGCCACCATCCACAGCCACTGCTCAGGAGAAGGCCAGGTCCAAACCCAGACGGCAGCCAGAAAGGAAAGGGGGGTCTGCAGCAGGCCCATGTAGGCCGTAATCGTGAGGCTGGACTCGGTGCGGGAGAGGATCTTGAGCACGATGGTCACCCAGGCAAAGAGTGCTGCCGCCCCCAAGGCCAGCCCTGTTCCCAGAGAAAACTCTCGGAAGCCTGGCCTCAACATCACCAAAGCCCCGGCAAACCCCAGGCCCAATCCCAGCCAGCGGGACGAGCGCATCTGCTCGCCCAACACCCATACCGCCATCGTGCCGGCAAACAAAAGTTGAACAAAGCTCAGCGCCGTAGCTTCTGCCAGAGGCAACAGGCTGGCTGCCCAAAAGGAGAGCAACATCCCCACCGTGCTGATCGCCGAGCGCAGGAGGTAAAACTCCATCTTGGCGGTGTGCAGAGACTGGATCCCAGCCCGCAACACCAGCGGCGACAGGGCGAGAAACCCGAATAGGTTGCGCAAAAACACAATCTGAAAGGGGTGAAGGGCGGGAGTGTTGAGCCGGATGATCGCGCCTAAACAGGCAAAGCAAGCAGTGGCCAGCAGCTTCAGGGCAACTCCTTGCCAGAGCCTTATTTTTCCCCACTCTGCAAAGCGGCTCAGCTGGTGGCGATACCACATCTCCAAAGTCACAGCTCACACCCAAATGGTTTAGGCACTAAGTTTTCAGCCTTGAACTCTCAGCTTAAACGGACTTCCAGGGATCCGAACTGCGCCCCTGGGCACTCCTTGCTGCCCACCGGCCCCCCTGATTCCCAGGGGGAAAAAGATGGGGATCCCAAGACATGGCCATTTCAAGTAGCCATGAAACAACTCACCCCGTCGCTCCATAGCTCCCCTCTCTCTTTGGGAGAGGGGCTGGGGGTGAGGGCGTGGAACCTCTAGGTTTGCTTGAGAATCTCTTTCAAGTAGCCGATGACCGTTTCCGGCTTGAGATGGGCCATACAGGGATGACCCTCCACCAGGCAGGTTTCGTTTTTGAACTTGTTCTCTGCGCAGACCCGGCACTTGTAGGCGGTTTGGGTGAGATAGACGTGGGGCAGACGAGGAGCCCATAGCCGTACTGGGCTGGCCCCATCTCCATCGGCATCGTTGCCAAACAGGGCAATGGTAGGGCAGCCCACCGCCGCCGCAATGTGCATCGGCCCCGCATCCACGGAGATACACACCCGCGCCCGCTTCAGGGCCCCCGCCAGCTCCATGAGGCTGGTTTTGCCCCGCAGGTCAACCATTCCTGTTTGGGCCAGCAGTTCGTCTTCGCTGCTGCCGCCGTGGTAGAGGGATCGCTGCAGCTCCGGCGCGCTGCCGATTAGCCCCACCTGCAGGCCCTGGCCTTGGCACCACTGGATCACCTGCCGCCAGTACTCCAGAGGCCACATCTTGGCGCGGCGGGTAGTGGTGATGTGCACCAAGACCTCTGGCACCGGAAAACCGGGATCCCGGCTGGGCAGCTCCAGGCGGAAAAAATCCGTCTCCACGTACGCCAGGCGACAGAAGATTTCGGCGATGTAGTTGCTGGTGAGGATCCCTTTGTAGCGCTGCAGAAACTCCAGGCCGTTCCAGTCGTCATCCTGGAGCATGCGCTGCACCGGGTCGGAGCCGGGGTCCAACTTGCGGCGAAAATCCAGAGTCAAGCCGGCCCCGGCAATGTACTGGGGGCGCAGGGCCGTTACCGCCACCAGGTTGAGCTCGCTAAACTCGTCGCAATTGATGGCCAAGTCGTAGGGGCCGGCCTGGGTCACCCGTTCTCGCACAGCAGCGGTCAGGGCCTCGAGGTAATCGGGACGACGGCTGTAGAGAGGAAAGCTGAAGTCGATGTAGGGGCAGTGGAGCTCAAAGTCGCGGGTAATCTCGCTGCCAAAAAAATCCAGCACACAGCCGGGGTATTTTTCCTTGAGGCCCCGCAACAGCGGGATGGTAACCACAAAATTGCCCACCTTGCTGGAGGAAAACACCGCCAGGTGGGGATGTTCCCGCAGAGGTTGGTTGGCAAACCGTTGCATAAGGCTGGGATCCCCAGGAAGATATCAACCCCGCTGGAGGTGGTGCGGGTGGTGCAGACAGAGCACTTTTGCTAGGCTAGCATTCCTCTGTCCTGTGCTTTGATGGCCATGCTGGGATCCCTGGGCCTCAGGGGAGACTGGCTTGGCTGCCATCCCAGATGACCACCACAGCAAAGCGATCCAGAAAGCCATCTGTCGCATTCATCTGGCGCAGACTAAAAGCATCTTCGGCGGAAATCACCAGGTCGTAGCCCAGGGTGCGGATGGCACGAATGCGGTGAGGCCGTTCCCCGATGCGGTTCACCAGTGAGCGGGCCTGCTCTTCCGAGGTGGCATAGGCAGCTGTGCCCTCGCTGCCCACAAAGGCCGCGTTGAGGTCTTGGCCAAGAGTAACGGGGGTATAGACTTGATTGCCATCGGGATCAAACAAGCGCATTGACTGGCTAGGCAAGAAATCTAAGCCCCGCGCATCCACAATCAACCCTGTCACTTGCGGTTCCCGCCGCTGGGATCCCGCCTCCAGACCCGTTCCGCCCCCTGGCCCTTGGCCTGTGCCCACCCCTGAGCCAGGACTGGCTCCGCGCACCCCACTCTGGCCGCTGCCCGGCCCGATCACTTCCCCCTGCCGGGATCCAGAGCCACTGCCGCCAGGGCTGGTGCCGAACTGCCGCAACAGATCCAGATCGAAAACCGGGCCTTCTGCCACTTCTCCATGGCCGGGTTGGGCCGGCTGGACTTTTGGATCGGCTTGATCTGTTTGTGGGAGCGGAACAGAATCCTGGGTTACTGGACGCCAGGGCGTTGCTTCAGAAGCGGGCAGGGTAGGGGATCCCCCTTGCAAGCGGTAAAGGGGAGGAAACAGCGTTTGGGCATCCACAGCTTCCACCGGCAAGACCGGCCCCGCCAGCAGGATCCCCAGTGCTGCCCAGCTCACTTGGATCCGTATGCCTTGAATCCTATACTTCCACCACCTCATGCCCACACCTCTTGGCCTCAAAACCTGCGGCCCGCTCGGCAACCGCTCATCCTCCCCCATGTTATCCAGGCAGGGCCGGTTCGGCAGGGGATCCCGCGCAGTCTTCCCCTTGGCTTGAGAGCAGCTGGGGCTCCTGGCCTCTCCCTAAAGGTGGGTCGGAGAACAAGAGATTGATCCCCAGCGATCCCCAGGGTCTTGACCGACAGGCAAAAATACGCAAACATGGGTTCATCATTCTTGATGATCCCCGTTGATCCCCACCTGTGGTCATCAGCGGCTGGAGAGCCCGAGGCAAGCCGATACATCAGCAGGTTCAAGGTTGTCCTCAGAACCACAAGCTGGGGTAGGCCCATAGGACAAAAGCTGGAGCATTGCACGAAGCCCGATTTGTCGAAGACAGGAGACCCCGACCATGCCACAAGAGCGGATCCCGTTGGAAGAAATGACCATCCGGCAGTTGCGGGAAGAAGCTGCCCGCTATCAGATCCCCAAGTACAGCCGCATGACCAAAGACCAGCTGATTGAGGCCATTCGAGAGGCCCAAGTCAAAGCTGGCCGCCCTGTCGATGCCATGCCGGAGCCCAAGGGGCAAGAATCGGTCACCCAAACGAAGTTTAGGGGTCAAGAGGTTGCCGGCAAGACGGATCTGGCCGATGTGGACAAAGGGCTGGGGGATCTGCCGGAGGGCTATGGGGAAAGCCGCATTGTTTTGCTGCCGCGGGATCCCCAGTGGGCCTACGCCTATTGGGATGTGCCCAACGAGGCTAAAGAAAGCAAGCGCCGCGAGGGCGGCCAACAGTTGGCGCTGCGCCTCTACGATGTGACGGATATCGATTTCAGCTACCAGCCGGCCCACAGCATGCAGGAGTACCCCTGTGACGAGTTGGCGCGGGAGTGGTATTTGCCGATCCCGGTGAGCGATCGTTCCTACATTGTGGAGATCGGCTACCGGACGGCAGATGGCCGCTGGCTGATGTTGGCCCGCTCGGCTGCAGTGATGGTGCCGCCGGTCTATCCCTCCGACTGGTTTGAAGAGCACTTCCTGACGGTGCCCTTCGATATGGCCCTGCAGGGCCGCACCCTCTACCAGCTCAGCGAGCCTTACAAGCGCAGCGCCACCGGCATGGGTGTGGTGGCCTACAAGGGCGATGAGCCGCAGCAGGGTGCCACGGTCGATCCCTTCCTGGAAATGGTGGGTGGCTTTGAGGCGATGCGGGTGGCGGGATCCCTGTTTGGCAGCCACCAGATGGGCAGCCGCCAATTGGTGCCCGAGCAGGCCATCAGCTCGTTTATCATCCCCTCGGGTGTGGGCATGATGGGGATGGCCATGGCGGAGGTGCCCGCTGCTCCCTGGATGGCTTCAGGATCCGGCCTGGGCCTGTTCTCGGGGGCTTCCGAAGTGCTGCCGCAGCGCTCTCGCAAGTTCTGGTTGGTGGCCGATGCCGAGCTGATTGTCTATGGGGCCACAGAGCCGGATGCCACCGTTACCATTGGCGGGCGCAAGATCCAGCTCAACCCCGATGGCACCTTCCGCTTCCACATGGCCTTCCCAGACGGCAACATCGACTTCCCCATCTTTGCGGTGGCTGCCGATGGCGAGCAAAACCGGGAGATCCACATGACCTTCGACCGCCGCACCCTCTCCCGCCGCACCAACACCAAAGAAGAGGCCATCGAAGAGTTGTTGCCCTGAAGGATCCAACCTTTCCCTTCTTGCCCCCTGGAGCTGGCCGGGGGGCTTTCTTTCCTGGGCTGGAGAGCTTGACTCCAGCCATCAAAACAGGGGATCCCAGCCCTAGGAGAGCATGACTCTAGTCAATAATAAGCTCAACTATACTGAAAATAATGTATAATATGTTCAGTACGGATTACTACCAGTTGATCTTTCTGTT
>NZ_JBSSBO010000055.1:0-18507 GCF_054058915.1 Thermostichus sp. MS-CIW-41 | reverse complement strand
TCCGTCCCGCTAACGCGAATGGAAACAAACAGAATGCTATCGCTGCATAGTTGAACAGTGATGTTCAGCAGTGTTCAGCGTAAATGTATCAGGAAGGCAACTGAGTTCCTCAAGTAAGGTGCACCGACTGTTGGACGGGGATCCCTGTTGCTTTGGGCAAAGGTTGGCTCAAGCGGCTGATCTGAGCCTGCGCCTGCAGTTGTTCGTCAATCCAGTCCGCCAGTTCCCGCATGTAAAGCGCCACATGGATCGCCTGGTCGCGCTGTGCTGGCTCCACACCTTTTTCCGCCAGGCGGGCCAGAATTACGGGATCGCTCAGCTCCTCCAGAGCGGCAAAGTCTTCCGGTTGGTCGAACCCCAGCTCTGCCATTTTCTCGAACACATACCCCAGCCGCAGGCCGGTGGCCCCGCACTGCCCCTCCAGTTGCCAGGGATCCCTCAAGGCCAGGGCAACAGTTCGGTAGGCGGTTTGGGCGATGGAGCGCCAGGTGCCGCGGTGGATGCGCAGGCTGAGTTGCTGCCGATCCCAGCCCAGGGCTTCTCGCACCAGCAGGCCGCAATTGCAGCGGGTGCTGTCCCGCCAGCAGTACTCCCAGTCCCAGAAGCCCCAGTGTTGGGATTGGATACGATCCGCGGTGCGGCGCAGGAGAGCTGCCAACTCAGGTGTGGGGCGCATGGGGCAACACAGAGCTAAAACGCTAAAACAGCTCCAGTCTAGGCAGGCGAGCGATGGAGAACAAGCCCGGCTCAATCTTCTTGACATTCCTGGTCGTGATGGCGCGAAGCAACATATCCCTGTTCGGGCCTGTCCTCCGAGGGCAAAGCTCGTTGCCGTTGGCGATGCCGTTGCCAAGCCCCCCAGGCCACCCCCCCCAGCACCAGCGAGGCCCCGCCCAGGTAGGTGCCTCCTGCCGGCAAGCCCGCCAAAGCCAAGGCCAGGGATCCCCCCCAGAGGGTCATGGCGTAGATGAGCAGCACTGAATGCCGATGGGATAGGCCGGCTTTGAGCAAGCGGTGGTGCAAGTGGCCTTTGTCGGGATGGAAAGGCGACTTCCCCCTGGCCAGCCGCTTGAGGATTACGGTGGACATATCCAGGATCGGCACCGCCAAGATAAAGAAAGGCAGAGCCACTGCCAGCGTGGTCACCCCCTTGGCCACCCCGATCACCCCGATCCCAGCCAGGGTAAAGCCCAAAAAATAGGCCCCCCCATCCCCCATGAAGATCTGCGCCGGGTTGAAGTTGTAGCGCAAAAAGCCTAGGCAAGCTCCCGCCAAAGCCGCCGCCAGCATGGCCGCCGCCGGTCGATCCAGCAGCAGGGTTACGATCAGCATCACCACTGCCGCAATTCCCGACACCCCTGCCGCCAGCCCATCTAGCCCGTCCATGAAGTTGATGGCGTTGGCCATCCCCACCAGCCAGAACAGGGTAATCAGCAGGCTCAACCACACCGGAAAGGGCCAGATCCCTCTCCCGGGCAGACTGATGAACTCAATGCGCACCCCTACTCCCCAAGCGGCAGCAGCCACGCCGAATTGCATCAACAAGCGGGAAAAAGGCGACAGGTGAAACAGGTCGTCCGCCAGGCCAATCAAAAAAAACAAAACCCCACCGATCGTCACCCCCCAAATCTCGTACTCCTGCTCGGTGCGCAAGCCCCCAAAAGCTCCGGCTCCCCAGAGCAACAGCAGGGCCACCAAGTTGCCAAAAAAGATGGAAACCCCCCCCAGGCGCACCATCGGTTGCTGGTGGATCTTGCGCTCGTCGGGAAAGTCCAACTGGCCACTGCGGATCCCGACCGCCTTCACCACCGGGGTTGCCCACAGAACCACACAGGCAGCAGCCAGAAAGGCAACCAAGTAGGGCATAGCAAGCCGTGGCGAGGATTGCGGTTATCCCAAGTGGGGGTAGAGGGGGAAACGACGACAGAGCTGAGCCACCCGCTGGCGACACTCTTCCAATACAGCAGGCTCCTCAGGCTGAAACAGACAATCGGCGATGATCTCCCCAATTTCCTCAAATTCTACTGGCCCCAAGCCGCGGGTGGTCAAGGCTGGGGATCCCAGACGCAGGCCGCTAGCTACAAAGGGCGGCTGTGGGTCGAAGGGAATGGTGTTCTTATTGGCGGTGATGTGGATCTCCCCCATCAGCCGATCCGCCCGCTTGCCTGTCATCACCGGATCCGCCGCCCCCACTTTTTCCAGCACCGCCGAAACCGAGCGCAGATCCAGCAGCATCAGGTGATTGTCGGTGCCCCCGGAAACCAGTCGAATGCCTCGCCGTTGCAGGGATCCCGCCAGGGCTTGGGCATTGGCGATAACTTGGGCCGAGTACTGGGCGAAGCCGGGCTGCAGGGCTTCCCCAAAGGCCACCGCCTTGCCGGCAATGACATGCTCCAGCGGCCCCCCTTGACTGCCGGGGAACACCGCCTTATCCAGCTTTTTGCCCAGCTCTGGGTCGCGGGTGAGAATGAGCCCTCCACGCGGCCCTCGCAGCGTCTTGTGGGTAGTGGTGGTCACCACATCGCAGAGGGGCACGGGGTTGGGGTGATGTCCAGTGGCCACCAAGCCGGCAATGTGGGCAATGTCGGCCAGAAGATAGGCCCCCACCTCGTCGGCAATGGCGCGGAAAGCGGCAAAGTCAATTGTCCGCGGATAGGCAGAGTAGCCGCAGATGATCAGCTTGGGCCGGTGCTGCAGGGCCAGATCCCGCACTTGGTCAAAATCAATCCGCTCCGTCTGCGGATGCACCCCGTAGTGCACCACGCGGAACCACTTGCCGGAGACGTTTACCGGGGAGCCGTGGGTAAGGTGGCCGCCGTGGGCCAGATCCATGCCCATAATTGTGTCTCCTGGCTGCAGCAGGGCCAGGAAAACGGCGAAATTGGCCTGCGCCCCCGAGTGGGGCTGCACATTGGCGTGGGCTGCCCCGAACAATTGCTTAGCCCGGTCAATGGCCAGTTGTTCAATCTCGTCAATAAACTCACAGCCGCCGTAGTAGCGTTTGCCCGGCAGCCCTTCTGCATACTTGTTGGTGAGCACCGAGCCCTGGGCTGCCAAGACGGCAGGAGAGGTGAAGTTCTCGCTGGCGATCATCTCCAGGTGATCCCGCTGCCGGTTGAGCTCTTGCTGGATCAGGCGGTAAACAACGGGATCCGTTTCCGCCAGGATGGCCAAGCTATCCCGTGAGGTGGTCAGACTTTGTGGAGCAGCTACCATGATGACGCCAAGACCGAACTTCGCAGGAGGAATGGGCAAGAACTGCTTCGCCGTCGCGACGGCGTTGCGGAGCAACATCGTAGCATGACCCGCAAACCAGCAGCGCAGGCCCCGGCCTTTCTGCCTGGGGTAAAACCCCAAAACTGAGAAAGAATCCCTTGCTTTAGGGGTGGGGAGAATGTCAATCGATCCAAGCAGAGGATCTGGGAGCCACGGTCAAGCGGGATGGGCAAGGGCTGCTTTGTAAAGAATGTTGAGCTTTTCTTCTCGGTGTCAAGGCTACCCCTCAAGCTACGGTAGAGTGAGGGGGCTGACTTTTGTGCAATTCCACTGTTAGGGAGTTGGTTATGACGGACGCACAAGTTTTCACCATCCTGGCGATTGCCTTGGTGCCGGCAGTGATGGCTCTGCTTTTGGGATCCGCCCTGGCCCGCAGCTAAAGCTCCTGCATCTCCCAAAAAGTGCCTCTGGATCCCTTCGGCCTGCCCCGTCACGACAGTGTTGCGGAGTAATAAGGCAGGCTTTTTTCTTTATCAAGGAATGGAAAGTGTGGCTTGCGCTGCTGCACTCCTTCGGTTGTCCTGCCGTTGTTGGCTAAAGTTGGATTGATAAGGAGCACTCCCGGCAGCCAAGCAACTTGAGCCAGGTGGATCTACAGCGGCTTCAGCGCGCCCTTTCCCTAGAAGCAGAGGTGGGGTTTACCGACCTGCGGGGGCGAGAGCAGACCTTCTCCCAATTTTTGGGGAGCGTGTTCGGACAGGATCCCCCCTCTGACTGGGTGCTGAATGGAGATGACCGGCGGCGATGGAAAGAACTGGGATCCCGCTATACCCTGTATTCCGAGCTGGAGCTGCCCGAACGCCAGCACCTGGTGGCCGAAACCCGCCGCTGGCTGGAGCGAGTCCGACGTCAGCAAGAGCTGTCCCGACCGAGTTCCCACCAACCTGGCTCGTTTGCAGCCTCGTTGCCACAGCGCTCTGGTTTCCCTGCCGTAGGCGTAGCAACAACCCCCCCAGAGGCAGGGCGGAGCACGATTTCCCCATCTCTCCCCGCCGGCCTCAGCCTGGAGCAGCCGCTGCAGTTTCTCAAAGGCATTGGCCCCAAGTCGGCGGAGAAACTGGCACAACTGGGCCTACACAGCGTGCGGGATGCCCTCTACTACTTCCCCCGCGACTACCTGGACTATTCCCGGCGGGTGCTCATCCGCCAAGCCAAGGTGGGGGAGACCGTTACCCTTGTAGGGACGGTGAAAAGTTGCAGTTGCTTTACCAGCCCTAAGAATCCCTCGCTGACCATCTTCAACCTAAAGATTGCCGACAAAAGTGGTGTAATTACCCTCAGCCGCTTCTACAGCGGGCGACAGTTTGCCCAGCGCAGTTGGCAAGCTTCCCTGGAGCGGCAATACCCCAAGGGGGCCCTAGTGGCTGCCAGCGGCCTGGTCAAAAAGGGCCGGTTGGGCCTAACGCTGGATAACCCGCAACTGGAGGTGCTGGGGGGAGAGGGCGAGGAGCTGGACAGGCTGGGCAAGATCTTGCCAGTTTACCCTCTCTCAGAAGGGATCCCCGCCGATCTGGTGCGCAAGGCGGTGCAACTGGCTTTGCCGGCGGCGGCCTTGGTGGAGGATCCCTTGCCGGCGGATCTCAAGCGGCAGTTGCAGCTTTTGGACTTGCCTGTTGCCCTGCAGCAGATCCACTTTCCTGAGACCCGAGAGCTGCTGGCCCAGGCCCGGCGGCGGCTGGTGTTCGACGAGTTTTTCTATCTGCAACTTAGCCTCTTGCAGCGGCGGCAGCGCTACCGCGCCCAAGCTCAGGCTGTACCTCGTTACCAGCCGGCTAGAGGGGAGCTGTTGGATCGCTTCTACCAAATCCTGCCCTTTCAGCTTACCGCTGCCCAGCAGCGGGCCATCGACGAGATCCTAGCGGATCTGCGGGATCCCTTGCCCATGAACCGCCTCTTGCAGGGAGATGTGGGATCCGGCAAAACCGTGGTGGCGGTGGCAGCTGTGCTGGCAGCCATTCAAGCCGGTTGGCAGGCGGCCCTCATGGCTCCCACCGAGGTTTTGGCCGAGCAACACTACCGCAAGTTGGTGGAATGGCTCAGCCAGCTGCAGGTGCCCGTTGAACTGTTGACTGGATCCACGCCCCCTGCTAAGCGCCGGGAGATCCTGCGGCAGTTGCAGACCGGGGAATTGCCCTTGGTGGTGGGCACCCATGCTCTCATCCAGCCGGCAGTGCAGTTTCGCAACCTGGGCTTGGTGGTCATCGACGAGCAGCACCGCTTTGGCGTGGAGCAGCGGGCCGCTCTGCAACAGAAAGGGGATCACCCCGATGTTCTCACTATGACCGCTACCCCCATCCCCCGCACCCTCACCCTGGCCCTGCATGGGGATCTAGATGTTACCCAAATTGACGAGCTGCCGCCGGGGCGCAAGCCCGTGCACACCCTGGTGGCCCGGCCAGGGGATCGCCTGCAGGTGATGCGGCTTATCGAGCGGGAAATTGCCCAAGGGCGGCAGGCTTACGTGGTGCTGCCTCTCATTGAGGAGTCAGAGAAGCTGGATCTGAAATCCGCCATTGAGGAACACCAGCGTCTGCAGGAAAAGGTCTTCCCCCAATTTCGGGTGGGCCTGCTGCACGGGCGCTTGACCAGTAGCGAGAAGGAAGCTGTCATTGCGGCCTTTCGCCGGCAGGAGCTGGATATTCTGGTCTCTACCACGGTGGTGGAGGTGGGGGTAGATGTGCCCAATGCCTCGGTGATGCTGGTGGAGCATGCGGAGCGCTTCGGGCTCTCCCAACTGCACCAACTGCGGGGGCGGGTAGGGCGGGGATCCGACCAGGCCTACTGCATCCTGATGACAGGATCCAAAAGCGAGGAGGCCCTGCGGCGGCTCAAGGTGCTGGAGCAGTCCCACGACGGGTTTTTCATTGCCGAGATGGATCTGCGCTTCCGCGGCCCAGGGGAGGTGATGGGCACCCGCCAGTCGGGGCTACCCGATTTTGCCCTGGCCAGTCTCATGGAGGATCAAGAGGTGCTGCAGCTGGCCCGCCAGGCGGCAGAGCAGCTTATTGTCCAAGACCCCGACCTGAAGCGCTGGCCCCCCTTAAGCCGCATACTGGAAGAGCGTCAGGCCCGTCTCTTGGGCCCTGGGTTGTTGACCTAAGCTAGGGGCAATTGGAGCATGACTCTAGTCAATAATAAGCTCAACTATACTGAAAATAATGTATAATATGTTCAGTACGGATTACTACCAGTTGATCTTTCTGTTTACTTTCGAGTCTGCCAACATGGTAGCCAAAGCAAAGCAGAAAATTGGTAGTAAGACGACACGGAAACTGCGCTTTGGGTATTCTACTCAAAGCTTTGCGGGATACCGCCATTCTGTTTGGAAACAAACAGAATGCTATCGCTGCATAGTTGAACAGTGATGTTCAGCAGTGTTCAGCGTAAATGTATCAGCACTATGCCCTATACTCTCGAAGACTTAAAAGCCCACGGCCTTTCCCCGGCGGAATATCAACAGATCCAGCAGCAGCTGGGCCGGGATCCCAACCCCAACGAGCTGGCCATGTTTGGGGTGATGTGGTCAGAGCACTGCTGCTACAAAAACTCCCGCCCTCTGCTGAAAAACTTTCCCACCACGGGCGAGCGGGTAGTGGTGGGGCCGGGGGAAAATGCCGGCGTAGTGGATCTGGGGGAGGGGGATTGGCTGGCGTTTAAGATCGAGTCCCACAACCATCCTTCGGCAGTGGAGCCCTTCCAGGGGGCAGCTACCGGCGTGGGAGGGATCCTGCGGGATATCTTTACCCTGGGCGCCCGTCCCATTGCCCTGCTTAACTCGCTGCGCTTTGGGCCGCTAACAGATCCCCGCAACCGCCGCCTCATGGCCAGGGTGGTGGAAGGGATCGCCCACTACGGCAACTGTGTCGGGGTACCCACAGTGGGGGGAGAAGTGGCGGTGGATCCCTGCTACAGCGGCAATCCCTTGGTCAACGTCATGGCCCTGGGGCTGCTGGAGACCCCTACGGTTGTCAAATCTGCAGCCCAAGGGGTGGGAAATCCCGTTTTGTATGTAGGCTCCACTACAGGGCGGGATGGCATCCGCGGCGCCAGCTTTGCCAGCGCCGAGCTCAAGGAGGATGCGCAGCAGGATCGGCCGGCAGTGCAGGTGGGGGATCCCTTCCTGGGCAAGTGCCTCATCGAGGCCTGTCTGGAGGCCTTTGCCACAGGAGCTGTGGTGGCTGCCCAGGATATGGGGGCAGCCGGGATCACCTGCTCCACCGCGGAGATGGCCGCCAAGGGAGGGGTGGGGATCCGCTTTGACCTCGACCGAGTGCCGGCGCGGGAAAGCGGCATGGCTGCCTGGGAATACCTGCTCTCGGAATCCCAGGAGCGGATGCTGCTGGTGGTGCAAAAAGGCCGCGAGGCGGAGGTGATGGAGATCTTCCACCGCTGGGGTTTGCAAGCTAGTGTGGCCGGGGAAGTCATTGCCGAGCCGCTGGTGGAGATCTGGCACCAGGGATCCTGCGTGGTGCAGGTGCCGGCGCGGGCTTTGGCCGAAGACACCCCCGTCTATGTCCGTCCGGTGTTGCCAGAGCCGCCAGCCTACGTGCAGGCAGCGTGGCAATGGGATCCCGCCACTCTACCCCCTTGTGATTGCCAGGGGATCCACCTCGCTCAGGCAACGCTGGCATGGAAAGAGGTGCTGCTGCAGCTTTTGGCCAGCCCCACCCTGGCCAGCAAAGCTTGGATCTATCGCCAATACGACCACCAGGTGCAAAACAACACCGTCCTTTGGCCGGGTCAGGGAGATGCGGCGGTTATCCGCATCCGTTCCCAAAAGTTTGGCGTGGGCGAGGTGCCGCCCCTGCGAGCTTCCCGCAAGGCCATCGCTGCCACCCTGGATGGCAATGGCCGCTGGGTGTATTTGGATCCCTACGAGGGGGCCAAGGCAGCCGTGGCGGAAGCTGCCCGCAACCTCACCTGTGTGGGGGCCGATCCCCTAGCTGTTACCGATAACCTTAACTTTGGCAATCCCGAAAACCCGGTGGTGTACTGGCAGCTGGCCCTGGCCTGTCAGGGGATTGGGGAGGCCTGCCGTGCCCTCGGTACGCCGGTAACGGGGGGAAACGTTTCTCTCTACAACGAGACCCTCACCCCCCAGGGATCGCAGGCTATCTACCCTACCCCTGTCATTGGCATGGTGGGTCTGGTTCCCGATTTGCAATTTATCTGTGGCCAGGGGTGGCAGCAAGAAGGGGATCTCATTTACCTCCTGGGATCCCAGGCCCTCACCAGCTTGGGGGGCAGCGAGTATTTGGCGGTCATCCACCAGCAAGTTACGGGCCGGCCCGCGCCAGTGGATCTGGAATTGGAAAAGCGGGTGCAAGCTGCCTGTCGCCATGGAATCCGCCAGGGCTGGGTGCGCTCTGCCCACGACTGCAGCGAGGGGGGATTGGCTGTGGCTTTGGCAGAAGCCTGCTTGAGCGGAGGCCGCGGCGCAACCCTCTCCCTGGCTCCTGGATCCTTGCGCTGGGATCAGGCCCTGTTTGGCGAGGGATCCAGCCGCATCCTGGTTTCTGTGGATCCGGCCCAGCGCTCTGCTTGGGAAGCCTACTTAGAAGCGCAGCTTGCCGGCCAGTGGCAGCTTTTGGGAGAGGTGGGATCCCCTGCGGATCCCCTGCTCTTAAGGACGGCAGAAGAGGATCCCTTACTGGTGGTATCTTTGGCAGCCATGCAGGCCGCCTACCACGGTGCCTTTTCGGACTAGCTGAGCCTCGGTTGGGAAACCGTTTTCTGCGCCCAGCTCCCTTCTCCCTTGGGGAGAGGGGCCAGAGGTTGGAGAGGACAACATCCTTAGGGGGATTTTTCCTCACACAAATTGGCCTGGATCACCTCTCGATATTGGGACTTGGGCTTAACGCCCACCAACTGGGCCACCAGCGTCTTGTTTTTGAAAAATTGCACCGTCGGGGTGCCCGCCACCCCCCCTGCCTCTGCAATCTCCGGATCTTTCTCAATATCGATCTCCACCACGTGCAGCTTGTCCGAGAACTCATCGATGATCTTGTTCAAGATCGGCTTGAGGGCATGACAAGGGGCACAGGTGGGGGCGGTGTACTTGACCATGAGCAGGCGATCGCTTTCGTGGTAGAGTCGCCGCAGGGCATAGCTCCCCTCATGGCAAGTCTTGCTGAAGTCTAAGTCATCCTGTCCATTCTCCTCAAAGCTGGCCTCCTCAACAGCAGGATCCCCAGCAGACTCTGCCGCAGAAGTCGCAGCAGGGCTGGGTTCAGGATGGCTTTGGGGAAGGACGTGATACTCCTGGGCCAAGCCGTGTTCCGAGAGCCAGCGCTCTGCCAACATGGCCGCCATACAGCCAGTGCCGGCAGCGGTAATCGCCTGACGAAACTCGTGATCCTGCACGTCGCCGGCGGCAAACACCCCCTCCACACTGGTGGCCACGGATCCCGGGCGGGTGACGATGTAGCCGACTTCATCCAGTTCCAGTTGTCCTTTGAACAAGTCGGTGTTGGGCTTGTGGCCAATGGCATAAAATAGGCCACCCACTGACATCTCGCGTATTTCGCCGGTTTGGTTGTTCCGCACTTTCACCCCGGTCAGGCGCAGGCCGTCGCCCATCACTTCCACCGCTTCGCTGTGCCAGTGCACGGTAATCTTGGGATTGTTGAGAACACGATCCTGCATGGCCTTGCTGGCCCGCATTTTGTCACTCCGCACCAGCATATGCACATGGGATCCAAACTTGGTCAGGTAGGTGGCCTCCTCACAGGCAGTATCGCCGCCGCCGATCACCACCAATTCCACCCCTCTGAACATGGGCATAGCCCCATCGCAGACAGCACAAGCTGACATGCCCCGGTTCCAGTAGGTCTCCTCCCCCGGCAGGTGTAGGCGCTTGGCTGTGGCCCCGGTGGCGATGATCAGGCTGTGAGTGCGCAATTCCCGCTCGTCAGAACGGACGACAAAGGGCCGCTGGCTTAAATCCACAAAGGTGACATCTTCGGTGTAAAGTTCTGCCCCCCACCGCTGCGCTTGAGCCCGCATGTTCTTCATCAGTTGGGGGCCGGTGATGCCCTCGGGAAAGCCCGGAAAGTTCTCCACCTCGGTGGTGGTCATCAGTTGCCCGCCCGGGATCCCGCCCGCCTGGAACCCCTCAAACACAACCGGCTTCAGGTTGGCACGCCCAGCGTAAATGGCTGCTGTAAACCCAGCAGGGCCGGAGCCGATAATCACCACATTCTCAACCCGACTTTGCTCTGCCATCCGATGTCTCTCCTTCTGCAATGGGAATAAAAGCCAAACTCATAACGACTACGCTTTAGCTTAACACCCCTTGGCGAACCGGTCGAGGCCGAGGCCTATTAGCCTCATTTTCGCTCGCCTCAGGCCATTGGGGCCTTTTTTGCCCATCCCATAGGGTTATCTCTGCCCAGAGGTTGGCAGGGTGGCGGCCATTGCCCAAGTTCTGGATCCCCAACACCCAATCCCGGTTGACCCAAGCCACAAGGAAAAGAGGTGTCTGAGATGGCCAGCAATTTGGTCTTGGTCAGAAAGCGGAGCTCAAATGAATTTTGTATCAGAAACTACAAAATACCCGTGTTGGCCTTTCTAGGATGAGTGAGCGTTTTTGGCCTGTCTGGGTCGAAGCGTGGGGATCACCTGCTGGGATCCCATTTGTTTCAGCCACAGTTCCCCCAGTCTTAACCGCAACCCAATCAGGAGAGAGTAATGGCATCCACGCCCCAAGAAGTGCTTCAGATGATCCAGGACAACAACGTCCAGATAGTGGATCTCAAGTTTGTGGATATCTTTGGCACCTGGCAGCATGTTTCCTTCCACACCTCGATGATCAAGGAAGAAACCTTCACCGAGGGGCTTCCCTTTGACGGATCCAGTATCCGGGGCTGGAAAGCGATCAACGAGTCGGACATGTACATGGTGCCGGATCCCAAGACGGCTTGGATCGATCCCTTTCTGGAGGTGCCCACCCTCAGCATAACTTGCAGCATTGTTGAGCCGCGCACCGGCCAGCCTTATAGCCGTTGTCCCCGCAGCCTTGCCGCCCGTGCCGTTGCCTATCTGCAATCGACGGGCATTGCCGATACGGCTTACTTCGGGCCGGAGGCGGAGTTTTTCATTTTTGAGGATGTTCGCTTCGACCAAACCCAAAACTCGGCCTACTACTTCGTGGATTCCATCGAAGGTCGCTGGAACTCGGGCCGCGAGGAGAAAGGTGGCAACCTGGGCTACAAGCCTCGCTACAAAGAGGGCTATTTCCCGGCCCCGCCCACCGATGCCCATCAAAACATCCGCACCGAGATGCTGCTGACCATGGGCAAGTTGGGGGTGCCTATCGAGAAGCATCACCACGAGGTGGCTACCGGCGGGCAAGGGGAGTTGGGCTATCGCTTTGCCGATCTGATCACGGCTGCCGACTACATGATGGTTTACAAATACGTGCTCCGGAACGTGGCCCGCAAGCACGGCAAAACCGTCACCTTCATGCCCAAGCCCCTATTTAACGACAACGGCACTGGCATGCACACCCACCAGTCCCTCTGGAAGGATGGTCAGCCTTTGTTCTATAGCGAAGGCACCTATGCCAACCTGAGCGAGACGGCTCTCTACTACATCGGTGGCCTGCTCAAGCATGCCCCGGCGATCCTGGCCTTCACCAACCCCACCACCAACTCCTACAAGCGCTTGGTGCCCGGTTTTGAGGCGCCGGTGAACCTGGCTTACTCCCAGGGCAACCGTTCCGCCGCCATTCGCATTCCGGTGACCGGCAACAATCCCAAGGCCAAGCGTCTGGAGTTCCGCTGCCCGGATGCCACCTGCAACCCCTACATCGCCTTTTCGGCCATGCTGATGGCTGGCCTGGACGGGATCAAGAATAAGATCCATCCCGGCGAGCCCTTGGACAAAGATATCTACGATCTGGAGCCGGAAGAGCTGGCCAAGATCCCTTCCACGCCTGGATCCCTGCTGGATGCCCTGGAAAACCTGCAGAAGGATCATGCCTTCTTGCTGGAGGGAGGCGTCTTCACCGAAGATCTGATCCAGACCTACATCGAGTACAAGATCGACAACGAGATCAACCCCATGAATCTGCGGCCTCACCCCTACGAGTTCGCCCTTTACTTCGACGCCTAAGCGGTGTGGCCGATTCTGCAGCGGGATCCCTGATGGGATCCCGTTTTTTTCCGAGGAAATAGCACCCCTCAATTGTGGATCCCTTGGGCAACTTAGCTACTTTTGGTCAACAGCACCTCGTGCCAGCGTTGAAGCGTCCTGTGCCGTCCATCGACCTGAGGAAGCTCAACCCAGAAACCAAAAGGGGATCCCCAGCCGGGATCCCTTCTCGCTGAGCTCATGCCAGAGCATCAACAGTTACGGGCAGATCAGCTCATGCTGACACGGCTACGGTCGTAGTTGAGCCGAAAGGTGGGATGCACTTTTCCTTGGATGCGGTTCCAGAAGTTGCGCACGTTGACATGCAGGCCAATCTGCTCTGTACCGCGGAGCAGCATGGATTGCTGGCGAATCCGAATCAAGCGTTGATGGCTCATCATCAAGCGGCGAGACAGCTCATCCAAGACATGAGAACGGCCATTGGCAGCCACCGGGGCAGATGCCTCTGCCGTCTGAACGGGTTGAGCCGGCCCTTCGGCCGCCTTGAGATGATGAGCAACACCCCGATAGAGCAGGTCAAGGTTGGTGGGCAAAACCACCGGCTTGCTCAGGTGGCGGAACCGCCAGTCCAGCCCCCGGTAACGACCCCCCACTTTGCCGGGAGAAACCGCTGCAGTTGCAGAAGAGGGGGTGTAATCGACGCCACGGTAAAAGAGTGCCATGATCTTCGCCTCCAATGAGTTGAGTTTTCATCCGTTCGCCTTCTCCTGAGAGACAAGAGAAGCCACACGGTTACCAGAAGAGTTGAGGCGCGTTCCTTCGGGATATCTCCCTACTTCCGTCCTCTGGCCGTGATGTCGCTCTACCTACATTAACGAGCCGCCCAGCACGCGAGAGGATGAACGATTTCTATCTATATTCTGTATTATAAGCTACGGTTTTGGGGTGTTGTCAGCAACTTTTAACAAAAATTTCCACTGAGTTTCCGTCCAGCTTCCTCTAATCGGGACTAGTCAGCCGGGATCCCTGGGGGAAGTAAGGTGCAGGGCTTGGGGCCAGGTTCTCCACTCTGTCCGAGATGCCAGAGGAAGCATTATCGTGGAAGAATCCTCAGGATTGGCTACAAAAGTTCACATTCCTTGGTGGGTGCCCTGTGCAGGAAGACTTTCGTCTGATTTTGGACATTGTGACGGTATTGGCGGCAGCGGCAGCAGGTGGATTCTTGGCTTCGCTGCTGAGGCAGCCGGTGTTGCTCGGCTACTTACTGGCCGGGATCTTGGTGGGGCCAACCGGGTTGGGGTGGATCAAAGAGTTGGTTCAGGTGGAAACCTTGGCCCAGTTTGGGGTGACCTTTTTGCTGTTCACCTTGGGGGTGGAGTTTTCCCTGAAAGAATTGCGCAAAGTGCGGGGGATCGCCGTTGGCGGAGGCATTTTGCAAATTGGCCTGACGATTTTGATCACGGCGGTGCTGGCAGTGGTCAGCGGCTGGTTGACGCCGGTGCAAGGGATCTTTTTGGGGGCCGTGCTCTCCTTGTCTTCCACGGCGGTGGTGCTCAAAAGCCTCACCGAGACCAACCAGATGGACACTCCCCAAGCCCAGGCCATGCTGGGGATCCTGATTGTGCAGGACTTGGCGGTGGGGCTGATGTTGGCGGTGTTGCCGGCTTTGGATTGTCCCTTGCCGGAGCTGGCGGGATCCCTGGCCAGGGCCTTGGCAGAAATCGGCTTGGTGGGGCTGGGGGCGGTGGTAGGCGGGATTTGGCTGGTTCCCGGTTTCCTGCGTCTGCTGGCTCAGCAGGAGAGCAAAGAGGTGTTTCTGCTGGGGGTGATCAGCCTCTGCGTGGGGATTGCCCTGTTGACGGAGCGGCTGGGCATTTCCAGCGAGATTGGGGCCTTCATTGCCGGGCTGATGATCTCGGAGGTGGAATACGCCGACCAAACCCTGGACTATGTGGAGCCTTTGCGAGATGTGTTTGCTGCTCTCTTTTTTGCGGCCATCGGCATGCTCATCGATCCCAGCTTTATCCTCGGCCATCTGTTGCTGATCCTGGGGCTGGTGGGTCTGGTGATGGTGGGCAAGTTTTGCATCGTGGCTCCCTTGGCGCGGCTGTTTGGTTACACTCTGCCGGCAGCGGTGGTGGTGGGGCTGGGCCTATCGCAAATCGGCGAATTCTCCTTTGTGCTGGCCAGCGAGGGGCAGGCGTTGGGGTTGGTGTCGCGACAGATCTATTTGTTGATTGTCAGCACTACAGCCGTTACCCTTCTGCTCACCCCCTTTCTGCTGAGGGGCGCTCCTCGACTGTTTTCCGGGCTACACGGGATCCCCTTCTTGGCCCGCTGGTTGGAATCGGGCGAGCGGCCCCGCGCTTTGGCCCCCGATGCTCCTCAACAGGGGCACGTGGTGGTGTGCGGCTATGGGCAGGTGGGGCAAGACATTGTGCGCATTCTCGAAGCCCGTCGTCACCCCCTCTTGGTTATCGATCAGTCAGAACGGGTGATCCAACACCTGCGTTCCCGTGGGATCCCTTACCTCTACGGAAATGCGGCCAGCCCGTTGGTGCTGGAGAAAGCTTGCCTGCCCCAGGCCCGCGCCCTGGTTATTGCTCTGCCGGATCGCATGAGCATCCGCCTCTGCCTGAAACGAGCTCTGGAGTTGGCGCCGCAATTGGATGTGGTGGTGCGAGCTACCGACAAGGAAGACATCGAACAGCTCTATCAGTTGGGGGCCAGAGAAGTCGTCCACCCCGAATTTGAGGCCAGCCTGGGGCTGTGCAGCCATGTGTTGCTGGAATTGGGAGAACCCCCAGACATCATTCAGCAGGAGATCCTGGCCATTCGCAGCAGCCACTACCGCGATCTGCGCCCTCTCCACCCCAGTTGCCTGATCCCTGCGCCTGTCAGTTGGCTGACACCGCCGGCCCCACCTCCCTCTCCCCCCCTCCCCGCCAATGCCAACGGCCGCCACGACAGCCACCCACCTGAGTCTGTGCTGGCCTGGTGGGAACGCTGGCAGCGGCCTGTTCAACCCGAATGGGCAGGGATCCCTGGCTCTGCCGAGTAGAGATTTGCACCTCAATCTTCGTAGTATCCTGCAAACTGGAGGTGTGGCCACTGCAAGTTGCAAGCCTCGGGACAGTTCCCCCGCTGCCTTTGCAGATGGAGGTTTTCCAGAGGCAACGGAAAGGGTCCTCGGCGTTGCTCGGCACTCTGGGGGGAGGGGTGCCCCATCTGTTTCTGGCCTAGGTTGCCATGCCGACCGTTAACTATCTGCGCATCAGCTTGATCGATCGCTGCAATTTCCGCTGCCAGTACTGCATGCCTGACGAGGCGGAGTTGACGTGGCTGCAAGCCCCAGAGCGTTTAACGGATGAGGAAATCCTCACGTTGGTTCGAGAGGTGTTTTTGCCGTTGGGGATCGATTGCTTTCGCCTCACCGGCGGCGAACCCCTGCTCAGGCCGGGGCTGGAGCACCTCATCCGGGCTCTATGCAGCCTGCCTGGGGTGAGAGATGTGGCCCTTACCACCAACGGCTTCAACCTCAGCCAAAAAGCTCAACTCCTCTATGAAGCGGGGTTGCGCCGCATCAACATCAGCTTTGATTCCCTCAACCCCGAGACCTTTCGACTGATCACGGGGCGGGATCGCTGGCGGCAGGTCTGGGCCGGGATCCAAGTTGCCCACCAAGTGGGGTTTGATCCCCTCAAGTTGAATGTGGTGGTGATCCCTGGGCTCAACGAATCGGAAGTGGAAGATCTGGCTGCCCTTACTCTGGAGCGACAATGGCATGTGCGCTTCATCGAGTTTATGCCCATTGGCAATGCCGCCCTCTTTCAGCAGGCCGGCTGGGTGGAGTCTGAGGTGCTGCGACAGCGAATTCGCGCTCGCTTTGGCCTGGAACCTGGGTTTGTGGCCGGCAATGGGCCGGCGGATGTGTTTCGCATCCCGGGGGCAAAAGGCACCTTGGGCTTTATCAGCCAGATGTCGGAGTGCTTTTGTGATCGATGCAACCGCATGCGGCTATCCAGCGACGGTTGGCTGCGCCCTTGCCTGCTCAACGAATCCGGCCAAATCAACCTGCGGGATCCGCTGCGAGCTGGGATCCCTGCCGAAAGGCTAAGACAGCAGGTGCGAGAACTGCTGGACATCAAGCCGGACATCAACTTCAAAGGACGGGACACCGGCAGCCAGGGATCCTACCGGCGCACCATGTCTCAGATTGGCGGCTAGCGGGGATAAGGGATCCGCAAAAGCTGGTTGACCGGTGGGTGGGCCACCTGCAACTGTTTCCCATCCGGCCACTGGATCTGGATTTCCTTGACCCCTGTTTCGGATCCCAGGCCAAAGTGGGCCACCGGCTCCATCTGACAGAGGTAGCCGCTGCCTGCGTCGATGGCCTGGATCTGGGTACGGGTGGAGGTGAGCAGCCTTACCAACGCGCCGCGGGCCGGGGCTCCCTGGCGGGTGAGGGGCAGAACCCTCAGCCAGTTGTTGGCATTGGCCTGAGGGCGATAGAAGCTGAGAGGCTGGGCGCCAGACTCCCCATGGGCAATCAACAATTCCAGACGACCATCCCCATCCACATCGGCCACCGCTGCTCCTGTCCCCAATCCCTGCGGCTCGGCAGCATCTCCAATGTCAATGGCTTGCCAACGGCCTGAGCGCCATGCAAACAGACGGTTGGGCTCGCCGATGTTGTTGAAAAACAGCTCTGGGTAGCCGTCGTTGTCGAAGTCGGCAGCAATGACCGTGCGAATGCGAGAGGGCCTGGCCAGCTCAGGGGGGGCTACATCCTTAAAAAAACCGCTGGGGGTCTGGATCCAGAGGCGATGGGGGCCTTCCCAGTTGCCATAGAGCAAATCCAGCCGTCCATCCCCATCCAGATCCACCGCTGCCACGCCGCGCCCATGCTCGTCGGGATCTGCTAGGCCCACCTCAGCGGCAATCTCTTCAAAGGTGCCATCTCCCCGGTTGCGAAACAGAAAGTTAGGTCCCTGCTCATTGACGGCAAAAATGTCCATCCGCTGCGAGACCAAGGGCACGGCCACCAACCCCCGCCCGCCCGTCACCCGATTGAGTCTCGCTTCTGGCGCCACATCGGCGATCATTTGGTTAGGGCCCAACTCGTAGAGGCGCATAGGGCCGCCGTAGTTGGCTACGAAAAATCCATAGCTCCCCTGGCCAAGACGATCCACACAAGCTACAGAGCGACCTGCGGTCAAGTTGAGGGCATCTTGGTTTTGCGGCAGGGAGAACAGGTCCACCCAGGCGGATCCCTGCCAGTCGAAGAGGCGATCCCCAAAGCGCTTGCGCCCGCCGAAGGTATCGGTGTTCAAGACATAAAGTTCTTCCTGCCCGTCCCCGTCAAAGTCGGCGGCAGCCACCCCAATTGCCATGCGCCCTGCATCGGCCAGGGTGTCGTCTGCTTGATCCACCAGGGTTTGCCCATCCCACTTCAAGACTCGATTGGAGCCGCGGAACCCGCACACAAACAGCTCAAAGGCCCCATCCCGATCCAGATCGCAAGCGGCAACCCCGTAGAAAAGGGCAGGTGGGTTAAAGCGGATCTGCGAGCTGCAATCTTGGAACATGGGGATCCCATCGGAGAACAATAGGAACTGGTGGAGCTTCCAGCTCTGATGGTATGCTGGATCTTCGCCGGAACTTCCCCTTCAACCATGCCACGCATCAAATCTGCCATCAAGCGCGTTCAGATCGCAGAGCGGAATCGGCTGCGCAATAAAGCCACCAAAGCCATGGTGCGCGCTCTGATGAAGAAAGTGATCTCCCTCTCAACTGCCTATGCCGCCAACCCACAGCAAGAAACTCTGCAGGAAATCCAGGCGGCGATGAGTGCTGCTTTCAGCCGCATTGATAAAGCTGCCAAAACCGGCGTCCTGCACAAAAACACAGCCGCTCGTCGTAAGGCTCGGCTGGCCCGGATTGTGAAGCTGTCTGTGGCTTCCTCGGAAAAATCCCAGGCTGAGGCTTTGGTTGAGCATGGTTGAATTCTCCTGCTGCTTCGGAAGTGGTGCTTGTGCGGGATTTCAGCTAGAAATCGCAGGAGCCCCGCACTGTACCCGTAGGGTCAGTGTCGGGAGGAATGCGGAAGTTATGATAGAACCATGACCCAAGTCCTGA
>NZ_JBSSBO010000054.1:0-18975 GCF_054058915.1 Thermostichus sp. MS-CIW-41 | reverse complement strand
AGTGACATCCACTTTAATTGCCATACCAGAGCGGTCAACTTTAATTGCCATACCAGAGCGGTCAGTGGAGGTTATGCGGTCAGTGGAGGTTGAGGTTATAGAGAACGCCCCCACCTTCGCCAACGGGGGGGCAGTTTTTGAATCCGATGGCCGCGCCCGTCAACTGGATCGCTTTGTGGTCAGCAGCCCTGATGAAGTGACATCCACTTTAATTGCCATACCAGAGCGGTCAACTTTAATTGCCATACCAGAGCGGTCAGTGGAGGTTATGCGGTCAGTGGAGGTTGAGGCTATAGAGAACGCCCCCACCTTCGCCAACGGGAGGGCAGTTTTTGAATCCGATGGCCGAGCCCGTCAACTGGGTCGCTTTGTGGTCAGCAGCACCTACTCTCAGGGAGAAAACCGCTGCGTGGTGGTGAGCACCTTGATAGGCACTATCCGCAAGGACAACGACCCGGCTTGTGCAAGTAGAACAGATGCAGAAGACTAGCCAGGCTTGCAACCTTCTTGAAAGAGGGTAGGATGGTCAGGCCGATGTTTTTGGGTAGCGCATGGCCCCTTCTTCCCCAATCCTTCAGGAAAAAACCTTTCCTTGGCAATCTCGTCAGCCTGCCCTGCTGATGCTGGCGGATGGTGCTTCCTTTGCCGGTTGGTCTTTTGGGGCGCCGGGCACGGCGGTGGGCGAGGTGGTGTTTAACACGGGCATGACCGGCTACCAGGAGGTGATCACCGATCCCAGCTACCGGGGGCAGATCATTATTTTCACCTGCCCTGAGCTGGGAAATACCGGAGTGAATGAGCTGGACGAAGAATCGGCTCGGCCCCAAGTCGCGGGGATCATCGCCCGCAATGTGTCTTGCCTGGCCAGCTCCTGGCGGGCTACATCCACCCTCCCCGAATACCTGCAACGATATGGGATCCCGGCCATTGCTGGGGTAGATACGCGGGCTTTGGCACGGCGGCTGCGCTCTCAGGGGGTGATGAACGGGGCCCTTTCCACGGAGACTTTGGATCCCCAGGTTTTGTTGGAGCGGGTGCGCCAAGCTCCTTCCATGCAGGGGTTGAGCTTGGTGGCAGAGGTTACCACTCCTCAACCCTACGAGTGGCTGGAACCTACCCCCGCCGACTGGGACTATGGGCGCAGCCAAGGGATCCCAGTGCCGGAGCCGCCCCTGCGGGTGGTGGCCTTGGATTTCGGCGTTAAGCGCAACATTCTGCGCCGCCTTACCCGCTATGGCTGTCGCGTCATGGTGTTGCCGGCCAATGCCAGCCCGGAGCAGATTTTGAGTTACAACCCCGATGGGATCTTCCTCTCCAATGGGCCAGGGGATCCCGCCGCTGAGACGACTGCCATCCGCACCACGCAAGCGCTGCTGCAAACCGGGAAGCCCCTATTTGGGATTTGCCTGGGCCATCAGATTCTCAGTTTGGCCCTAGGGGGATCCACCTACAAGCTCAAGTTTGGCCACCGCGGCCTCAACCATCCCTGTGGGCTGGACAAGCAAGTGGAGATCACCAGCCAAAACCACGGGTTTGCGGTGGATGCCGACTCGATCCCTGCCGATGAGGTCACGATCAGCTACCTCAACTTGAATGACCACACCGTAGCCGGGATCCGCCACCGTCACCTGCCCCTGTTTTCTGTGCAGTATCACCCGGAAGCCAGCCCCGGCCCCCACGACGCCGATCACCTCTTCCGGGAGTTTGTGGAGCTAATGCTGCAGCACCGCCGTTTAGCGGGATAGGTGGGCTAGACGCAGAGCAAGGGCCTCGCGCGCTTCTTCCCGGTCGTCAAAGTGAATCTTCTCAGTGCCTAGGATCTGGTAGTCTTCGTGGCCTTTACCGGCAATGACCACCGTATCCCCTGGCTGGGCTGCGAGGATGGCCAGGCGAATGGCCTGCCGCCGATCCACCTCCACCGCCCTGGGGGATCCAGGGATCCCGGCCAAAATATCCCGTAGGATCTGCTGGGGATCTTCGGTGCGGGGGTTGTCGGAGGTAACGATCACCTGATCGGCCCAGGTGGCGGCAATGCGGCCCATCTGCGGTCGTTTGCCCCGATCCCGATCCCCGCCACAGCCAAAGACGCAGATAAGTTGCCCTTGCACCTGGGATCGCAGGGCCTTGAGCAAGTTTTCCAGGCCGTCGGGGGTGTGGGCGTAGTCCACAACTACCGCGATATCCTGCCCCGGCAGGGTCACCCGCTCCATCCGCCCCGGTACGCCCGGAAAGTGGGGCAGGGCCGACTGGATGATCTCGACAGGGATCCCCAAGTGCAGGGCCACCCCCACCGCCGCCAGCAGGTTGGCCAGGTTGAAGGATCCCACCAGGGGGGCTGCCACGGCAAAGGCGCCAGAGGGGGTGTGGAGCGTCGCCTGTAAGCCGTTGGGGTGCAATTGAACGTTGCTGGGCCAGAGGCCGGGGATCCCTTCCAGAGGCTGCAGCGAGTAGGCCCAGGGCTGCAGATCGGGCCGAATGGCTTGCAAGAGCCGCCGTCCCCCAGCATCGTCGGCGTTGATCACCGCCCGCCCTTGGAGATACTCCTGTCGGAAGAGGGTGGCTTTGGCCTGCCAGTAGTTCTCCATGCTGCCGTGGAAATCCAGGTGATCCTGGGTAAGGTTGGTCCAGACGGCAGCGGCAAAGGAACATCCCCACACCCGATCTTGAGCGAGAGCATGGGAGCTCACCTCCATCACCGCCACCTCCGCCCCGGCTCTCTGGGCTTCCCTGAGGCTGCGCTGCAGTTCAGGCGGAAAAAGGGTGGTGTGGGGAGCAACTTCGCTGTGGCCCGGCCAGCGGTTGTAGAGGGTGCCCAGCAGGGCTACAGGACGGCCAGCAGCCTGCAGCAGGTGCTCGATGAGGTGGGTGGTGGTCGTCTTGCCGTTGGTGCCGGTTACCCCCACTAGGGTCAGTTGGCGAGCTGGAAAACCGTAGAAGGCTGCCGCCACCTGGGCCACGGCTTTGTTGAGGCCGACGCGAGGCAAAACCAGGACGGGCTGACTTCCCCATCCAGCCTCTCCGCTGACGCTCTCCCACGCCTCTTGGGAAATGAGGGCCGCCACTGCCCCTGCCGCCAGGGCTTGGGCCACGAAGCTACCTCCATCCACGCGGGATCCCGGCATCCCCAAGAAGAGATCCCCCGGCTGTACCTGGCGAGAGTCGGCACAGAGGCCCCAGACCTGCACCCCCTCCAGGGATCCCTGGGCCAATTGAGGCTGGATCCCGGCTTGGTGGAGCAATTTGGACAAAGTGATCCCAGCAGTTTCCATCGTTGCCACTCCCCACAGCTTTGCCGGTTAGGGTAGCGGCCAGGGATTGCCGCCGTCAAATTAGGCCAGGGCTTCCTCCAGCTTTTGCTTGGCCCACAGAGAAGCGTAGAGGCCCTTCTCGTCCGCCAGCAATTCGGCATGGGATCCCTTCTGCACGAGGCGGCCCCTGTCCATCACCCAAATCTGATCGGCTTCCACCGCAGCCGTAAGGCGATGGGTGATGAGAATCACCGTTTTCTGGGCCGTGACCCGACGCAGATGGCGAAGAATGGCCTGAGCCGTCTGATTGTCCACGCTGGAGAGAGAGTCATCCAGGATCAAGATGGGAGCATCCACCAGCAAAGCCCGGGCCAAGGCCACCCGCTGTCGCTGGCCACCGGAGAGGGTGATGCCCCGCTCTCCCACCAGAGTGTCGTAGCCGTTGGGGAAGTTGAGGATCTCGGCGTGGATGTGGGCGGCTTTGGCAGCCCATTCCACCTCCCAATCTTCGGCATCTGGCTTGCCGTAGCGAATGTTATCCCGGACCGTGGCGCTGAACAGGAAGCTCTCCTGGGGCACATAGGCAATGGCCCGCCGCAGGGATCCCAGTTGAATCTGGGTGATATCCTGCCCATCCAAAAACAGTTGCCCCGGCTGGATCTCCAGCAGCCGAAGAAGGGCATTGGCCAGAGTGGACTTGCCCGCCCCAATCGGCCCCACCACCGCCACCATCTGGCCCGGTTCTATGCAAAAGTGCAAATCCTCTAGAGCCGGAGCTGCCGCAGGGCCGGCGAAGGCAAACGCGAGACCTCTGGCCTCGAGGCGACCCTGCACCCTCTCCAGAGACAACGGCAAAGCGCCTGGGGCGTCTCGGATGGTGGGTTCTACCCCCAACAGAGCATCGATCCGCTCCAAGCTGACCTGCCCCCGCTGGTAGGCCGTGATGGTGAAGCCCAGCAGGGCGGTGGGAAATACCAACCGTTCCACGTAGAGGGTGAGGGCCGAAAAATCCCCGATGGTCAGCGTCCCTGCCGCAATCTGCGGCCCCCCCACCGCCAGCAGCAGCAACAAGCTTAGGCTGACCAGCGCCACCAAAGAAGGGAAAAGCAAGTTGCGAGTGAGGGCCAAGCGCAAATTGGCCTGCAGCAGCCGCTGGTTCTGGCGGCGAAACCCCCGCTGCTCGTGCTGTTCCTGGCTGTACACCTTGATCAGGGCAATGCCGTTCAGGTCCTCTTGAATGAGATCGCTCAGATCCGCCAACTCCTGCTGCACCTGGAGCTGCTCCTGCTGCAGGCGGTTGCTGCTCAACTTCACCAGCACCAACATCACCGGAAACACCGACAGCGCCAAGGTGCTCAGACGGGGCTCGATGCCAAACATGGCGGGCAGAGTGGTGGCATAGGCAAAGATCGTGTTGGCCAAATTGAGTAGGGCGAACCCCAACAGGCGGCGGATGTTTTCCACATCGCTGGTGATGCGGGTGAGAATGTCCCCAATGGTCTGCTGGGCAAAGTAGGAAGGCTGCAGGGTGAGCAAATGCTCGAAGATGGCTTGCTTGAGGTGAAACTCCACCTGCCGTCCCACCCCAAACATCCACACCCGCGAGGCAATGCGAATGCCCATCATCAGGCTGGAGACGACCAGCACCGTTAAGGCGTAAAGGGCAATGCGCCGGGCCGACAAAGTGGCCAGGTTCTGGCTCAGGTCATCGATGACCAGCTTGACGTACCAGGGCAGGAACACCCCCAGGCCATTGACCAAGAGCAGGGATCCAATGCCCAACCCCACCTGTCGTCGATAGGGGCGCAGATAATGGGCCAACTGTCGGAGATGGGATCCCGATCCGGTCACTCACTTGCTCCCTGCATCCTCTCCCACTCTAGCGCTCAGCCGGATCCCCCCGGTAGGGATCAGGCCAGAACCTGAGCCGGAGCTTGCTGGGCCAGTTGCGCCGTTTCCCGCCGTGCCCACGCATCTGCCTGCAAAATGTCCTCCAGGCTGGGATCGGCAATGACTTGATGCCGCTCACAAACCCGCTCCAAGAGACGGGGAATATCCAAAAAACGGATGCGCTCCTGCAAGAACAGGGCCACCGCCGCTTCGTTGGCCGCATTCAACACTGCCGGCAGCGTTCCCCCCCTCCGTCCAGCGGCATAGGCCAACTCCATGCAGGGGTACTTGCGGTGATCCGGAGCCTTAAAGGTGAGGGATCCCAGCTTGACCAAATCGAGGGGATCCCAGGGGGTGGCCAGGCGTTCCGGCCAACTGAGGCCGTAGAGGATGGGCAGGTGCATGTCCGGCCAGCCCAACTGGGCCAGAACCGAGGTATCGGCCAGCTCGATCAGGGAGTGGACAATGCTTTGCGGATGGATGAGGATGTCGATGTGGTCGTAGTCCAGGCCGAAGAGCCAGTGGGCCTCGATCACCTCCAGGCCCTTGTTCATCAGGGTGGCCGAGTCGATGGTGATTTTGCGCCCCATCACCCAATTGGGATGCTTGAGGGCATCGGCCAGGGTGACCTGATCCAATTTTTCGGCAGGCCAATCCCGAAAGGCGCCACCCGAGGCAGTCAACAGGATTCTTCGCAGGGATCCCGCGGGCACCCCCTGTAAACACTGGAAAATGGCCGAATGCTCAGAGTCGACGGGGATCAGGTTCACCCCGTACTGCCGCACCAAGGGCAGCACCACCGGCCCCCCTGCCACCAGGGTTTCTTTGTTGGCCAGGGCAATGTCTTTGCCGGCACGGATGGCCGCCAGGGTTGGCAACAAACCGGCGCAGCCGACGATCCCCGTCACCACCCGCTGGGCCGCCGGGTGAGCCGCCACCTGACACAGCCCCTCTGTTCCGGCCACCAACTCCGGCAGCGGTCGGATCCCGGTCAGCAGCGACCGCAGCTCCGGCAGCAGTTCTTCCCGGCCAATGGCAACCATCTGGGGCCGAAACCGCCGTACCTGCTCGGCCAAGAGGGCGACGTTGCTGTAGCTGGTCAGGCCAACAACCTGAAAACGCTCTGGATACTGGGCCACCAAGTCCAGAGTTTGGGTGCCAATCGAGCCGGTGGAGCCGAGCAAGGTGATGGCTTGCATAAAGGATCCCTTTACCCCTGAAAGAGCGTGACGTCCTCCCAACGCAGACTTCCCCTCGCGCAACTTGCCCAAGGACTCCGTCCCGCTATTGCGAACGGCCCCACCTCGCGTTCGGGGATCCCTGCCTCACGCCCCTTCATCTTATTCCTATCTGGCTCTCAACTGGAATCTGTGGGCTCCCTCCGATCCCCGACAGCGGGATCCTATGCGGCTGTGGCGTCCGCGATGCCCCTCTTCCCCAGATTTTGGTTTCAAACCTTTCCCGACTGAGAACGCAGCCACTGGCTGAGCAGCGCCTCGATCAGCTCCGAAAGATCTTGATCCGATTCCAACAGGATGCGCTTCACGGCTCGGTGGGTCTCTTTGGGGATTTGACATACTCCCCTGCCTAAAGACAGAGGATTCTGGTTCCTGGTTCTGCGACAGCACTTACCGTGTCAGGTTGCCCCTCCACAGCAGCGGTGCTCATCTCCCCAGGCGTTTCCCCTTTCGGGGCGGTTCCCTTTTGCCCAAAGGTACCGTTGTTCCACTCCTCACCCAACAGCTCCAGCCCCTTGCGCAGGATGTTGATGGCCGCGTTCTCATCACGGTCAATCACCACCCCACACTGAGGGCAGCGGTGGGTACGAGTGGACAGCGTCTTCTTCACTCGGCAGCCACACTGAGAGCAGTCCTGACTGGTGTACTGCGGCGGCACGGCCACCACCACCTTGTTGAAGACCTTCCCGTAGTAGTCGAGCCACCCGGTGAATAAACTCCAACTCGCGTCGTGAATCGACTTGGCTAAGTGGCGATTCTGCGCCAAGTTACGCACCTGTAAGTCCTCATACGCCACGACGTCGTTAGACGCCACTACGCACCGGGCCAGCTTCACAGCCCAGTCTCTACGCTGGCGTTGAACCTTCAGGTGTACCTTGCCCAGCCGCTTCCTCTGCTTGTGGTAGTTCTTAGATTGGGGTTTAGCCCCTTTCCGAAACTTCCGGCTCAGTCTGCGCTGCTCTCACTTCAACCTCCTTTCGGCACGACGCAAGAACTTTGGGCACTCTACCTTGTGGCCGTGGCTGTCGGTGTAGAAGTGCATCAAGCCCACATCCAGCCCCACCACCTCGCCGGTGTAGCCCACCTTCTCCCGACGCTCCACGTCCAGGCAGAACTGGGCGTAGTAGCCATCGGCTCTCCGCACTACCCGCACCCGATTGATTTTCAGGGTGAGGATGTCCCGCCGCGCCTCGCTGTTGCAGTACAGGGCAAAGGTGCCCGCCTGGAAGCCGTCCGTGAAGGTGATAGACATCCCATCCTGGGAGAGCTTCCAGCCAGACTGCTTGTACTCCACGGAGCGACAGTGCTTCTGGAACCTTGGATGGCCCTTCCGAGCCGCCTTCTCCTTGCAGCGGCGATAGAAGTTGGAGATGGCAGACCAGGCTCGCTCCGCACTAGCCTGCCGGGCCTGAGAGTTCAGCTTCTGGGCGAAGGGGAACTCCTGAGCCAAGTCCTTGCAGAGGGAGTACAACGTGGCCCTGTTCACCCCCTGATGATCCATCCAGTGGCGCAGGCACTTGTTGCGCACAAACTGGGCAGTACGAATGGCCTCATCCAGGGCTTGGTACTGCTGGGCTGTGCCGTTGAGGAGCTTGGCTTCGAGGACGCGCATGGGCCCACTCTAGCGCAGGTTAGCAAGATAAAAGCCGCCCTGGTCGCGTCAGCGGGCCGTAGGCCTTAGGGCGGGGCTTTAGACCCAGTTTTTTGGTAACTGTTCCGAGGTGGGACGGGCAGGGGTGTCGATCACCGTGTGCTGAAAGCCTGTGGGCGCGGGAGTGGTGGGATCCCCGGCCAATACCTTGATAGGAAAGGATGATCCCCGTTCTGCCCAGCGAGAGGCCGAGCGATTGGGATCGGCATCGATCAACAGGGCCATCCCCGACCCACCCAAAGGGGCTGCCCCTTGTTTTTGCTGAAGGTAGAGGGCCAGGTGTACCGCCGTGGTGGTTTTGCCCACGCCCCCTTTGAACCCCAAGACCGCGATATTCATCTGCCACACACCCTCCCACCCTGGTTTTACTGCCCAGTTGCGCAGGCGGCAAGAGGCTAAAGTGCGCATCGCCACGTTGGGTCTTGGGGCAAATCGGAAGAGCCGGGCGCGGGGGGAAGCGTTCCCGGTTCCGCAATCCTTAGGCTTCGCCGGTAGGATATCCTTGGCTGGCATAACCGGCTGGCTTTGGAGAATCTGACCATGCCTCATCTCTCGCGATCCCATTCCTCCTTGGGCTTGGCTCGCTCTTGGTCTATTCCGCTGGGGTTGTGTCTGGCCCTGAGCATAAGCGCCTGTGGCGGCGGGGGTTCCAGTCGCCCGCTTCCCCCAGTCTCAGCTCCTCCCACAGGACGAATTGAGGGATCCCATTTCGACGATCTCAACGGCAATGGGCTGCGGGATCCGGGGGAGCCGGGGCTGCCGGGCATTACCACGTTTTTGGACTTAAACGGCAATGGCCGCCTCGACCCGGGGGAGCCCAGCACCGTCAGCGATGCCAGCGGTAACTTTCGCTTCTCCAACTTGCCCCCTGGCACCTACCGCGTCACCGCCCTTTTGCCCCCAGGGCGAATCTTCACCACGCCGCGCTCAGGCTTGGGGCTGGAGCGGATTGTGGGCGGCAGACCTGCTCCCGAAGGAGCCTTTCCCTGGATGGTGGCTTTGCTGAGGGCGGCTGAGCCAGATCCTTTTCAAGCGCAGTTTTGCGGCGGATCCCTGATCGCGCCGGAGTGGGTAGTTACCGCTGCCCATTGTTTTTTCGACGGACAAGGCAACCAGGTAGTGAGTGCCCAAAATCTGGATCTGCTGTTGGGTACCAACCGCCTACAAATCGGCGCCGGTCAACGCATTCGCGCCGCGCAAATTGTCCTCAACCCCGGCTACAACCCCCAGAGGGGGCCGCTTGGGGGGAATGACATTGCCCTGGTACGCCTTTCTCGGCCAGTAGCTTTGGCCACCCTGCCGCTGGTGCAGCCCAACCAAACCAACCTGACAGCCCCCGGCACTGCCGCCACCATCCTCGGCTGGGGAGCCACCTTCCCCCTCCCCCTGGATCAAGAACCCAGCGGCTTTCCCCGAGATTTGCAGCAGGCCACCGTTCCCATCGTCTCCAATGCGGTGTGCAACGCGCCCCAATCCTACAATGGCGACATTTTAGATACCATGCTCTGCGCCGGCTTTCCTCAGGGAGGAGTCGATACGTGTCAGGCTGATAGCGGTGGGCCTTTGATTGTGTCCAGTGGCACGGGTTTTGCCCTGGCCGGAATCACCAGTTTTGGCATCGGCTGCGCCCAGCCCAATTTCTATGGGGTGTATACGCGGGTGTCTAGCTTTGTGGGTTTTGTGCAATCGGTAATCGGCAGTACCCCCAGCCCAACTCCAGCACCCTCTCCCCCGCCCCCCACTGAGACAACGGCCTCATTTGTTGTGAATTTGAGGGAAGGTGAGGTGGTTTCGGGGCTCAACTTTGGCAGCCGGGCGCAGTGAACACGAACTGTGGCAGCAAGCAGTGGTGTGGCGATCGTTTAGCTAGGCCGCCGTTCGCGCTAGCGGGACGGAGTCCTTGAAGCCCCGCCCTCTGCCCGTAGGACGAGGGTCGGAATGAAAGGCGGACATCCCCTGTTCTATAATCAACCTGGCTGTGCAAAACGGCATTGCCGGAATCTGGTACAGCTACGCGGTGGGGCATCCCGTGTCTGCTCGTGGGGGGTTCTTGCACTAGCTCCCCAATGAAGCGAGAAGCCCGCTCCGTACCGCCAGCAGTCGGAGTCGGGAGTATGTCACGATAGGGATCCCTGTTGTAACCAAACCCATTTGATTGACGGAGGAGATGTCTTTCCTATGACCCAAGTGACGATTGGCGAAAACGAAGGGATCGAATCTGCGCTGCGTCGCTTCAAGCGTCAGGTTTCTAAGGCGGGCATTTTGCGGGACTTGCGCAACCATCGGCACTTTGAAACCAACCTAGAAAAGCGCAAGCGCAAAGCGGTAGCCGTCCGGCGCAACCGCCGCAAATCTATGGCCTAGGCCATTGCCGACACTCGGAAATCTGAACCCCTCTGAACAGGGCTTGTGGCCTTGCCTGAGGTTCTGACGTTAGTTTCTCGGAATCTGGGTTGGGCCAGCCTGCAGGGATCCGCTCAACACGTTAATTTCCAGCATCAGTTCTTCGCCAACATAGCTCTCGGGCAAAGGAGCAAAGGGGGCTGAGCGCTGGATGGCACTGAGCACGGCTGCATCCAACAGGGGATCTTCTGAGGGGGTTTGCAGGCGCAGTTCCCGCAGGGATCCCTGTCGATCCAGACGCACCTGCACCACTGTTACGTAGGAGCCGGATGCTCGCCGTACCATCCAGTGTTGGCGAACCCTTTCTTGGAATTGAGCCAAGTAGTCTCCCCAATCCGGATCGGCGGTGGCATTTAGGCTGGGTGGGCCTGCCCGCGAGGACTCTATCCCACTGGTGCGACCGAAGTCGGAGCTGTGGGATCCGGTAGGAAAAGTCGGGGGCAAGGTGGGAGAAGGCTCTTCCAACGGGGCTGCGATCGGCTCTGGAGAGGGCAAAGTTGGATGCGGATCCGCTGGAGCCGACAGGTAGGGTTGTGGCAAAACCTCAGGAGAACTTGCTGCTCTTTCGGGTTGAGGCTTGAGGGATTGAGTAGGGGAGATCTGAGCCGATTTGGTCTCCACTGCTGCTGCCGAGGAGGTAGCCAGTAGGCTTTGCAGATGCTGACGATAGTCCTGCAGTTGCTGGCGCTGTGGAGAGGACAGAGGCCAGTGATCCAGCCATTCTTCCGTCAGATGTAGCGCCTCCGCCCAATTGTGATCGGCAACTGCCTGCTCCAGAGCTGCTAAACCCGCTGATAGATTTTCTAACCTGGCCTTTGGCTGCTGCTGAGGAGAGGCAGAGTCGCGGTTGGGTTGGGGCATCTCAAGCTCCCTTGGGGATGGGGGGAGGATCCCAGGGACAGGACTCCCTGCGGCTGAGGCGAGCAGAGGCTGTGCCGTTGCAGAAGTGACCTCTACCCATTCACCTGGATTGGCCACTTGCGACTGCCGCACCGATACGTGATCCCGAGGTTCAGAGACACCGGACTCACGGGCGGAGACGGGCGCAATCCACTGCGGCTCCAGGGGCGGCTCATCCGCCATCTCCACCCACTGAAAGGAGATTATCTCCTCCTCCGGGATCCCAGGCCGCCAACCCACCCAGCTCATCGCCATGAAATGCAACGCGATGAAATGCAACCCTGCCGAGAGCACGTTGGCCAGCCCCAGGCGCCAAGGTAAGGAGCGGCGTTCCTGCTGTCGTTCTTGTTGAGAACGGCTGAGGCGGGGCTCTGGATCCACCTCTCCGTCTGTCAAGCAATTTGCCTGGCTCTCAGCAGCCGGTTCTGGTTTGGGGGAGGTGGACTCTGCAGTAGGTTGGGCCGGGATCCCTGTGTTACGGAGATCTCGGTTGGGGTTCAATTCGTTTTGCACCTTTCCACCTCTCCCCACAGCCACATGCCAACAGAAGCCCACTGACACTTCTCTACTTCCCTCAATCAATAGCCCATCTCTGGATAGAGGGGGAGTTGTCGATGTCCAAACGCGACCGCTGTGGCAGGGCAAAGCTGTGTTGGCTTATACGGACTTCTGCCATTTCAACGCCTATCTTTTTCACGGGGGGCGGTGCTTTGAGCCACCTAGGCTCACGAAAAGCCAGCTCATGATTCTCCGAACTAGAGCTTGTGGAGCGGGTTTATGCTTGTTACCCAGCAACCTGTCCTGAGGCGGTTTTGGTACCCTGTGATCCCAGTATCAGCTCTGGAAGCCGGCCCACAAGCTTTCACGCTGCTGAAGACTCCTCTGGTGCTTTGGCTCAATGAGTCAGGGCAGCCTTGCGCCGTCTTGGATCGTTGCTGCCATCGCTCGGCCCAACTTTCCAAAGGGGTTGTTTGCAATGGCCACATCCGCTGCCCCTATCACGGCTGGGAATTTGACGGCTCTGGCACCTGTGTGAAGGTACCCCAACTTACAGACAACTTCATCCCCCCTACCTACAAGGTGGAGGGGTTTCGCTGCCAAGAGCGCTATGGCTATGTTTGGGTGGCATTGGCGGATCCCTTGACCGATATTCCCGAGATCTCAGAGGTGGCGGATCCCCGGTTTCGCCAAATTCATCAGTTCTATGAGGTCTGGAAATGCGCCGGCCTGCGCCTGATGGAAAACTCCTTTGACAATGCCCATCCCCACTTCGTCCATCACCAGAGCTTTGGGGTGATCTCCGAGCCTGTACCCCCCGATCTGGACAGCCTTGAAGAACTGGAATATGGCCTTCGGGCCACCTCTGTTTTGCCGGTGTTCAACAGCGACCTGCAGAAGCAAAACTTGCGGATGTCGGAGGATCGCACCGTGCGTATCCTGGAGGGCACCTGGTTTATGCCTTTTGGTCGCAAGCTCAAAATCACCTACCCCAACGGCCTCATCCACATCATTTTCACAGCGGCTACCCCATCGACGACCAAACCTCGCAGGTGGTGCAATTCTGTTTGCGCAACGATTCAGAAGCAGAGGTGAGTGCTGAGAGCATGACTCTAGTCAATAATAAGCTCAACTATACTGAGAATAATGTATAATATGTTCAGTACGGATTACTACCAGTTGATCTTTCTGTTTACTTTCGAGTCTGCCAACATGGTAGCCAAAGCAAAGCAGAAAATTGGTAGTAAGACGACACGGAAACTGCGCTTTGGGTATTCTACTCAAAGCTTTGCGGGATACCGCCATTCTGTTTGGACTCCGTCCCGCTAACGCGAATGGAAACAAACAGAATGCTATCGCTGCATAGTTGAACAGTGATGTTCAGCAGTGTTCAGCGTAAATGTATCAGTATCATCGCCTTCGATCGGCAGGTGACCCTTGAGGATCAACGGGTTCTGGAAAGCACCGACTATGACGTTCCCCTCGATATCAAGGCGGAGCAGCACATGTTCACGGATAAACCCGGCATCATCATGCGTCGCAAGCTGGCTGCCCTCTTGAAAGCCCACGGAGAGGTGGAAGTGCGGCGGAGCAGGGATCCCGAACCCACGCCAATGGTCGGGCAGACCCAAAAGAGGGGCCGGAGCAGCCCCCCTTGGGTTTGAGAGTCTTGATTAGATTCCTCGTCAGAGCAGGGAGAGGCGCTTTCCCCGTAACTGGAACTACTTGATCTTGACGGTGGCGCCGGCTTCTTCCAGCTTTTTCTTGATGTCGTTGGCTTCCTCTTTGGCAACCCCTTCTTTGACGGGTTTGGGAGCCGCCTCGACGAGATCTTTGGCATCCTTCAGACCCAAGCCGGTCAACTCGCGCACCACCTTGAGGATGGCGATCTTCTTGTCGGCTGGCACAGCCTCGAGGATGACATCAAAGGCAGTTTGCTCTTCCACCGGCTCAGGGGCTGCCGCCGGAGCTGCCGCCGCTGCTGCCACGGGAGCTGCCATGACCATGCCGCCGGCTGGGGCTGCTGCACTGACGCCAAAGGTTTCTTCGATGGCTTTCACCAGCTCGGAAGCTTCCAGCAAGCTCAAGGCTTTCAACTCTTCCAAAATCTTTGCAACGCGCTCTGAAGACATGATGGTTTCTCCTTGGGGGTAACAGAATCGATACACAGGTTTGGGCTGATGAACTGAAGCCCTTTATGCGGCCTCCTTGTCGGCAATGGCCCGGATGGCCCGCCCCAGAGAGGCTGGGATCTCGTGGATACCGCGCGCCACTTGCGTGGGCACAGCATTGAGCCCGACCGCCAGGCCGGTGGCCACCGACTTGAGGCTGCCCGCCACTTGGGCCATGAGCACTTCCTTGGGCGGTAGCTCGGCGATGGCCTTGGCCTGCTCCAAGGTCAGGGATAGCCCTTCAATGCCAGCACCGCGGAACTCGGTTTTCTTGGTTTGCTTGGCAAAATCTTGATACGCCTTCAGGGCGGCTGAAATATCGCCCCGAATCAAGATAAAGGCCGTCGGCCCCGCCAAGAAGGGAGCGATCCCTGCCCAAGCTTTTTGGTCGGCAATGGCTCGCCGCATCAGGGTATTCTTAACAACCATGCAAACCGAATCCGACTTGCGCAGCTCTGCCCGCAGTTGGTCCATCTCCGCAACGGTCAGCCCCTTGTAGTCGATCACCAGCACCATTTGGCTGGCCTGCAGCAGGGATCGGACTTTATCGACGATCTCCGCTTTCTTCGCTAAAGGTTGCTTGCCCATGCGCTCACCTCCTTTGTTGTCAATGGTCACCCAGGGTTAACGGGTGGTGAATCTGGGTTCTGCCAAACAGAATGCGTCCCAGCCGTGGCCGAGACGCATGGAGATAAGCGCACCCTCAAAAGCGATCCAAGAAGGGATCCCTTTGAACTTCGCTCAAACCTCGGCAGGACATTAAGCCCGCGGGCACCTGCTGTCTTCGGCTTGCTATTCGACTGGGGAAAGATGTTCTGCCGGGATCCTCCTCCAAATTCACTCACTCAAACCCTTTTCAACCCATCGCAGCGCCGAAGCCAGGCTTAGGTCGCCAACTTCAGCTCCCGCAGGGCATTGATATCAACCTCAATCGAGGGGCCCATTGTAGCAGAAACATGTAGGGTTCGCCAATACTTGCCCTTGGCTCCAGAGGGACGGTTGCGATCGATGGACTCCTGCACCGCTTTTAGGTTCTCCAGCAGAGCTTCGACGGGGAACTTGCACTTGCCGAAGATCAAATGCACAATGCCGGTGCGATCTGCCCGATACTCCAGCTTGCCGGCTTTAAACTCTTTGATCGCCTGGGCCAGATCCATGGTCACCGTTCCCCCCTTGGGAGAAGGCATGAGGCCGCGCGGCCCCAACAGCCGCCCCAGCTTAGCCACCTGGGGCATCACATCGGGGGTGGCGATCAGAAGGTCAAAATCTATAACTCCCTTGCCGATTTCCTCGATCAGGTCTTCATATCCAACCCGATCCGCCCCTGCATTTTGGGCCTCCACCACTTTCTCGCCGCGGGCAATCACCGCCACCCGGATCTCTTGGCCGGTGCCCCTGGGCAAGACTACAGTGGTGCGCAGTTGTTGGTCGGCGTACTTGGGGTCGATCCCCAGGCGGATGTGAACCTCTGCCGCCTCTTCAAATTTGGCGGTGGCCGTCTCTTTCATCAGGGCCAAAGCGGCTTCGGGAGCATAGGCAATGGGCTTCACCTTCTCCCGCAAAGCCTGCATACGTTTGGAAAGCTTTCGAGCCATCGTTTCTCCTCGGGGTACTGGCGAGAACTTCTCTCCCCCACAGTGGTTTGCTGAAACAACTTCAAGACCGTGAACACCTCAGACCGGGCAAGGGATCCCTCCATCAATCCACCACCGTCACCCCCATGCTGCGGGCAGTTCCGGCAATAATTTTCATGGCCGCCTCCACATCGTGGGCATTCAAATCCGGCAGCTTCTGCTCGGCGATCTGGCGCAGTTGAGCTCGGGTCAGGGATCCCACCTTGGTTTTGTGGGGCTCGCTGGAGCCGGACTCAATGCCCAGAGCCTTCTTGATCAACACCGAAGCCGGCGGCGTCTTGAGGACGAAGGTAAAGCTGCGATCCTCGAAGATGGAGATTTCAACAGGCACCACCATCCCGGCCTGATCCGCCGTCTTGGCGTTGTACTCCTTACAAAAGGCCATGATGTTGACCCCGTGTTGACCCAAGGCTGGGCCAATGGGGGGAGCGGGGGTGGCCTTGCCCGCCTGAATGGCCAACTTGACCACGGCCACCAACTTCTTAGCCATGAAACGCAGTTACACCTCTTTTCGCACTTGACCAAACTCTAATTCTACCGGGGTATCGCGCCCGAAAATCGAGATCAACGCCTTGAGCTTGCCCCGTTCTGGGCTGACCTCCACCACCTCGCCGTAGAAACCCTGGAAGGGGCCGGATAGCACCTCGATGCGATCCCCAGGGGCCATGTCGATTTTGAGGGGCACTTCCTCCACCTCGACGCTGCTGAAGATGCGCTGGACTTCGCTTTGGCTGAGGGGACGCGGTGTAACATGCCCCCGACCGCGACCGTAGGCCCGCTTTTCTTCGGTGCCAACAAAGTTGATCACATTGGGGGTTGTTTTCACCACCATCCAAGTGTCGTCGTTCATGTCCATGCGCACCAGGACATAGCCGGGAAAAATCTTCTCCTCTTGCTCCTGGCGCTTGCCGGATCGATCCAGCTTGAAGCCCGTCCGCTTCGGGATCACCACCTCGACAATTTGATCCGCCACATCCAAAGCAGCCGCCCGTTGCATCAGGGTGCTCTTCACTTTGTTCTCGCAGCCTGAGGCCACCTGCACGGCGTACCAGCGCAGGTTGCGACGCTCTTGACCTTCCCCCTCGTCTGGTTCCGGGATCGCGTCTGCAGGCTCAAAGTGCTCCACACGGCCCCCACGACGTTTTCGCTGCTGCTCTGGCCTCATCACCTCACATCCTCCCTGTAGCCATCCTTGAACATGACTCTCTTGCCCCTCAGGACAGAACATCACAAGAACAGCTGAGTGGCTACCCAAGCAAACACTTGATCGACCAGGTAGATGAAGGAAGCAAAAGCCAACACAATCAGTAAGACCCCTACCGACTCGCCGATCAATTGCCGGCGGCTCGGCCAAACAATCTTGCTTAATTCTGTGCGGGTCTCTTGAATAAAACCCAGGATCCCTTTGGGTGCGGTGGAACTGTCTTTGGAGTGGCCCCGGCTGGCGGGATCCAAACGCTGCTCCGTATCGGCTTTGCTGGAGGGGGTGCTCTTAACCACGGCGGTGTTCTCCTAATGGATCCCGAAAACGGCGTACCGCATTTCAGCAGGCACGGGATCGGCTTTGCGATCCTAACAGATTTACCGGGAATGGGATCCAACCTTAGGGAGTGGGGGTGGGCTCAGGTGCCAAGGAACCGGGAGAAAGCGGGAGGGAGCGGCGGCGGGATTGGTTAAATTGCTCCACAGCAGCATCAACGCTGGCCTTGCCGTCCCAGCGGGAAGCAGCATTCTGGCGGGAGAGGAAGTCGGCAGCCCGGAAGAGATCGTTGACGTTGATGCTGGTGCCATCCAACAGAGGGGGATTGCTGTCGCGGCGAATGGCATCGTTGACACTTCCGCTTTGGGCCAGGGCCACCCCAGAACCGCTCAGAACCGAGCTCAAGGCCATTCCCACCAGAAGCAGCACTGGGGGCGAGGGGATCCCACGCCAGCAGACGGGCGATGGATTCAGGAGACGGTTGAGAAGCTTGCCGAGCATGATTTATTTCTCCGCTTCGTTTACACGAGGGTGCTGCTCCGCCAGCCCCTCTACCAACAACTGCTGCTCTTCGGCGGTCAAGGGGCGCTTAGCCAACAGGTCTGGCCGCCTTTGCCAGGTTCGAACCAGCTGCTGCTGCAGACGCCAACGGGCAATGGCTTGATGGTCGCCTGAGAGGAGTACCGGCGGCACCTTGTACCCCTGAAACTCTGCCGGGCGGGTGTATTGAGGATAGTCTAGCAGCCCCGCCTCGAAGCTTTCCCTCTTTAACGAGTCTACCTTGCCCACAGTGCCCGGCAAGAGCCGCACCACGCCGTTGATCAGGGCCAGCGCCGGAATTTCCCCCCCGGTCAGGACAAAATCCCCCAGCGACACCTCGCGGGTGGCCAGGTATTGGCGGATGCGTTCGTCAAAGCCCTCGTACTGGCCACACAGCAGGATCAGCTGCGCCTTCTGGGCCAGCTCCTGCAGCAGCGCCTGGTTCAGCGGTTGCCCCTGGGGCGTCAGCAGAATGATCTCACAGGGATCCAACCGGGGCAGGGAGGCGACAGCAGCGAAGAAAGGCTCTGGCTTGAGCACCATGCCCACCCCACCCCCGTAGGGCTCATCATCGACACGGCGGTGCTTATCGGTGGCGAAGTCGCGTGGATTGGTGCAGTGGACTTCAGCGATCCCCTGCTGTAGGGCTTTGCCCACCAGCCCAATGCGCAGCGGCGCTTCAAAAAATTCGGGGAAAAGGGTAAGGATATCGAACCGCACAGGACTCAGGACGAGGTGCGCAACCGCTCCAAATCCAGGCGCAAGGACTCGATCTGATGGATCAGCTCCATCAACTCAGCCATCTCTTCTCTGGAGATAGCCGGCTTGTTGGGGGAGGAAGCTGGTGTCGGGGGAGCATTCTCGACAGGCGCTTCAGAGTCAGGACTTGCCGAGGGGGCGTTGGCGGCTGGATCCCTGAGACTCTCAACGTAACGAACTGCCTCCTGCTCGATCAACTCTCCCTTTTGCTCCAGCTCCGCCGCCAGTTGTCCCAAGTCCATCGAAAGGCGGTTGAGGTTTTCGGTGCGCTTTTCCGGGTCTTGCAGGATCTCCACCAGAGCGGTGGCCGTGCCGTAAAAAATGTGGCGAGCCCGCGTGAACCAATCTGAAGAGTGAGAACTCATGGCAGCAGAAAGAGGTGGGTTGTGGATTATTCTAGGCGATCCACCCGACGGGATGAGCCCAAGGATACAAGCAGAATACCCGGCGTTCGAGGACAGACTGGAGTCTAGGTTGTGTTGATCTTTCATTTGAGCCAAAAGAGAGCACTGACGAGATAGAGAAAACTCAAGAAGTTCCTGGCCAATTTGTCAAAACGAGAA
>NZ_JBSSBO010000053.1:0-19503 GCF_054058915.1 Thermostichus sp. MS-CIW-41 | reverse complement strand
AAACAGAAAGATCAACTGGTAGTAATCCGTACTGAACATATTATACATTATTTTCAGTATAGTTGAGCTTATTATTGACTAGAGTCATGCTCTACGATTGCGGCAGCCGCACGTCCATCACGGTGCCGCGCAAGTTGTAGCCAAAGGTCTCTAGCTCTAGGGGAACACCGATTTTGACGCGATTGTTGCCCAGGACGATGCCATTCTCCGTCCGCTGGCCGCGCCCTCGCAAGGTAAACACCAGATCGAGGCGATAGGCTTCGGGATCGGGCAAGTTCTGCACCCGCCCATCGGGGAAAACCACTGGCACCGTGCGGCTGACATTTTCCACTCGCACCACCTCCACCTGGCCGTAGGGCTGGTTGCGGATGATCAGGTCAGCCTTCTGCCCCGCCTGAAAAGGTTCCATAGAGCGGCTGCTGACCCCGCGCACAATCATGTCCACTTCCACCGGCAGCGTGGGGCCACCTCCCACCTGGACGACACTGCCCGCCTGCCGACCCGGAAAGAACAAGACGGCGACAATGGCCACCACCACAATTGCCAGAGCTCCCAGATCCAAGAGGCTGACCTTTCCCAAAAGCCGCCCCTGCTCGTCAATGAGCCGCATATCACCTCTCCTCGCACACCCTGTCTTGATTCTAGGCAGGTTTGTTCTCCAAGTGGCTTTCCCGCTCTAGGGGATCCAGGCTAGGGCGCTGCTGCCCAGCGGTAGGCGGCGTTCCCGCCAGCGGTGCGAACCACTTTGTCCATCAGGAATGGGCAGCCCGTCCTGCAAATCCACCAACCACACTTGCGAGGCCATGATGGCTTGCCCGCTACGGCTAAGGGGAGCCGAGGGATCCGGGATCCCTGGGAACGGTTCCAAGAGCGTGTAGGCCAGCATGCGTCCATCCGGGGAAATGCTGAAGTCCAGATCGACGGGATAGGTGGCTCGAACCACCTCTATGGCGTTGCCTGCTTCAGTGCCGAGCGTTATCGCCAGCAGGCGGGGCGACTCGGTGTAGCTGGGGGAGTCCATCGCGACCTCGCCAACAGAATAATGCTCCGCACCGCTAACGTGAGAGACCTCACTGACCAAGGCGTAGAAGATGGGCGCCCGAGGGGAAAAAGCCCCTTTCAGGATGGATCCCTGGGTTCTCAAAATCTCCTCGCTGTTGCCGGTATTGCTGACGATGGAGAGGCTGCGGGTGTAGTCGGGATTGAAGCGCAGCAAAGCCCCGAAAGCCCCATCGGGGCGGATGGCTAAGGTTTGGCCGAACTGGGCTAGAAAGCTCTCCGCTGCCGCCCGTGGATGCAAGGGTACGATCCCCACCCCCTGTCCCTGCGAGATGAGCAGGCTGCTCTCATCGGGGCTAATGAAAAAATCTCCCCCCACCGCCGTATCCAGCTCTAGACGTTCAAAGGGATCCCGGCTCGTTTTCTGGATCCACAGCTCCGTCTGGACGGCAGCCATGGGATCCCGTTGCAGCGGGATCCGCTCTGCCACCACCAGTTCCCCCGTCGGCGAGACTTGGAAGCGCAGGTTTTGGTAACCCTGATGATCCAGCAGCAACCGCGAAGACAGATCCTCCAGATCCAGCCGGTACAGATCCTGGTGCTGTAGGTTGGTGGCCGTGGCGAAATAGTACACGAAGCGGCCATCGGCACTGGGCTGCATTTGGGTTACCTTGAGCCCAGCCGGAGTCAGCAGGGTAGCGGCTCCCGTCTCCAGGTTGAACAGAAACATTCGCCCTCGCTGGGCAGGTTCGGTGCTGATCCCCAGCAACTGCCGATCCGGCGTGCGGAATTCCCCCTCAAAGGGCTGGGCCATGGGCTGGCCCCGTTCATCCACGGCTGCCTGCAGGCGCACCCGGTAGGTCTGGCCGTAGGGGGCCGGTTCTGTCAGCGTCCAAAAAAAGCGGCGACCCAGCTTGCGCATTCGGCCTGGCAGAGGGGGCTGGATCTGCAAGTGCTCTTCAACGCTGACGGGATCCATCGGGCGGTTGAAGGTGAGCACCATCTGCACTTCTTGCGCCCCCACCCGTTGCTGTTGCCAGTTGAAATCCCGCACGTAAGGAGCTGTGTGGTTGCCCAACACCACCAGGATCACCCCGATGGCCAGGTTGCAGAGGGTAATCCGGGCCACCCAGCGATCCAGAGGCTGTGGGAACCACCGCGTCAGGGTTGCGCGCCAGTAAGATCCCGACCGGGCAGACATCTGACTCATAGGTTACAAACAACAGACAGGTATGGGCAGCCAGAACTTGGGGAGCTGCCTACTGCAGCATCAAAAAAAGAAAGTCTTCTAGGTTGGTTAGGAAGGTCAGCACCTCAGCGGTTGTTCGTTCTTCATCTGGGGATCCCAACTGGACGGCCTGTTGAATCAGCTCTCGAACCGGCGTTGGTCCTTGAAGCAGTGGCGCCAACCAGCTCACTTTCTCGGCAGGGATGCTGATCCGCCCGTGGGTGGCCCCTGTCCACTGCATTTCGTAGGGCCGCTTCTCTTGCAGGGCTTTGCTGTACTCCTGGCGAAAGCGGGGGTTGTCCATCAACAGGGGATTGAATTGTACGGATCCCGACAGCCAATCTTCGTCACTCCAAGGCAGCACCGGCGAAGAGCCGGCATGCTCCGCCCAAAAGTCGATGAGGCGATGGACAGGGCGAAGGAGTTCATACAGATGCAGCCGCTCCATGATGCTGAGGGTTGCCAACCGCTGCCGCACAAACTCAGGCACCTCTTTAAACAAAGACTCCACCGACCAGTCGGGCCTATCCACCAAGCTCAAAAAGCTCAACCCCGCCTGCTGCAACATGCGAAACAGGTCGGGGATCGTGAACCCCTTGTCGTTGGAGAGTAGGTAATTATTCATAATGGCCGCATCTTCGGCATAGTTGGCCGGGTTCCAGAGCACCGCCTGGGCCACTTCTTCCCGAAGGGATCCCATGAACTCCCGCACATTCTTGGCCCCTACTGCTGGCGGAACGTCAAATTGCCCCACCTTTTGCAACCCCTCTTGCAGGCGGAAAAACACCTGCCGTTGGTAGCGGCTGTGGAGATTGGCCCGGATGATGCCATCGGGCTTGAGGACATTTTTCATGGCCCGCAGGCCCTCGGTGGGATCCTCCAGCAAATACAAAACATCATTGAGGCTAATGAAATCAAACTGGATCCCCAGACGCTCCAGCTCCAGCAGATTGAGGACATAAAATTCGGCATCTGTGAAGCCGTGGTGGCGCAGGCGTTCCTCGGTAAGCTTGACCGAAGCCGGAGACAGATCACAGGCAACAATCTGGGCCCCTGGATTGGCCTCGGCCATCATCAACGTTTCCCAACCGGAGCCACAGCCGGCATTCAACAAAACCTTGCCCTCTGGCGGGACGATAGCATGGGTGCGCAGGTACTGAGCCGTGGTGTAGCTCATCTTAAACATCTCCGGCAGGGCATTGCGAGCCGTCTGCGAGAGGGGCACATTAGGGTAGGGCAGAGCCTCGTAAAGGCTCAAGGCTCGTTCCGAAGCGGAGAGGGCAGAGCTGGCCATAGGCAGGGGAAAGGCTCAACGGTTCAATTTATGATTGAGTGTAGCCCTGGTCGCGACAGCCTCAGGGATCCGCGAAGAACTTGCCATGACTGCTGCTTCCTTGCCCCGTCGCCGCTCTCGCTTCTCCCTCATAGGCACCTTGGCCGCCGTTGGGGGGGCGTTTCTGTGTGGGATCCTGGTGGTGCGGCTGCAATTGCCGATGCTGGAGCGGATCAATCTGGGAGAATTGGAAAATGCCGAGGCCCGCAAAAACCGCAACATTGCCCTGGCCAATACGCTGGGGTGGCTGGGCTACCGTAACTTGGGGGCTTCCTGGCTGTGGCTGGAGCTGATCCAGTACTACGGGGATGCACCGGCTCGCACCCTGACTGGCTATGGCCTGGCCTACGACTACTTCGATCACATGCTGCGGCTGGATCCCCGTTTCCTCTTGGGCTACCGGCTCTCCAGTTTGGTGTTGGCCTATCGGGCCGGCCAGCCGGAAAAAGCCGTCGAGATTTTGGATCGCGGCCTGCAGCAGTTCAACCCCCAAAACAACCCTGACGCCTGGCGACTCTACGTGGATCGTGCTCTACTTAACTTTATGTTTCTGGGGGATGCGGAAGCGGGCCGCAATGACTACTACCAAGCCGCTGCCTGGCGAGAGCAGGTGGGCCTGCCTGGAGATGAATTTCGCCAGTTGGGGGATAACATTGCCCGCAGCCCCCTCAGCCGCCGTTCCCAATTCGATGTTTGGCTGAGCGTGTATACCTCCACCACCGACCGGGATACCCGCCTGTTTGTCTTGGAACAACTGGTCCAGTTGGGTACCGTGCTGCAAACGCTGCCTACGGGGGAGATCGAGATCCTGCCCCCTCCTCTGCCCGACTTCCCCGACGAGGAACCCTATCGCTTGCGCCTGTGATTTGATCCGGGGGACAAAGATTGCGCCTTAGGGCTGTGACGTTGCCCCAAAAGGTGAGCTAAACTCTAACCCAAACTAAGCCAACCCAAAGGACCGACTCTTCGAGAGCCGCAGCTTTCCGCTGGAAAAGTTTGCCTCTCTCACGTGGAGAGTAGCTGGCCCTGCTGACTTTGCAATGAGAAATTGCAATGCGAAAACAGTGGCCAGCCCCGTAGCAAGTCCTGGAGACGGTCTGGGGTTCCGGTTGGTTCCCGAAACTTCCCTATCTTATTATTTCTTAACTTTTGTTCTTGTTCTGCACAATAGGAGTGACCCCCATGACCTCAAGAACTTCCCTTCTGATGACTGTGGCTGTCCTTTCGGGCAGTTGGCTTGTTCTTCCGGCGGCAGCACAATCTTCCGGGACGGCCCGGGTGCGGTCGGTGGTGGATGGGGATACCTTCTGGGCGGACTTGAACGGCAGGCCAACCCGTTTCCGTCTGGCCTATGTGGATGCGCCGGAGCTGACCCAAGGGCGCTGGGGGCGGCTATCCCAAGAGGCTCTGCAAAACTTGCTCCCGACGGGATCCCTGGTGCAGGTGGATACCCTCTATGTCACACCGGAAGGGCTTCACATTGCCCAGGTGTACAACGCCGATGGTTTGGTGAATTTGGAGATGTTGCGCCAGGGTCAGGCGGTGGTTTACGAGCGCTTTTTGCACGGGGCCAATCGGCAACGCTACCTAGAAGCCCAAGAGGCGGCCCAAGCGGCGCGGTTAGGCTTCTGGCAGCAACGCAATCCGGTGATGCCTTGGGAGTTTCGGGAGACGGCCACGCAAACCTCGGCCTTTGCGGGGGTCAATGTTTTGGATGGTTCTTTGATTCGTGAAAATCCGGCGGCGGCTGCGGGTGTGGGGATTGCTACCGCAGTGGTGGTGGTGGGTCTGAGCAAAGTGCTGTGGAGAAAGCCCAGCCGACAAAGGGTGAGCATCCGGCAGATGGAGCGGGATCTGAAACAATTGCAGCGCAGCCTCACCACAACCCTGGCCAGTCGCAAGCAACTGGAACGGCGGTACGACGAAATTTTGCAAAAGGCCGAAGATTGGTTTGTCAGGGCTGAGAAAGCCAGCCAACAGAACCAGGATGACCTTGCCCGCGAGGCTTTGGTTCGGCGCAACCAGCACATGAGCGCGGCAGAAGCGGTTCGCAAATCTTTGGATGAAGTTGAAGCGCAGGTGGCAACCCTTCGCGAAGGCATTTCCCGCCTAGAAAGCCAGATCTCGATGGCCAAACTGGAGCGGGAGATGAACAACTGACGCCAACGCGATCCAGCCCAACTCTTCCTTGGGAAAGGGGATCCCCGGATCCCCACAGTCGGGCTAAGGCAAGGACGGGGGCAGACTTTGCAGGATGGTGCGGACGACTGCGGCCGAGTTGAGCGCCGCCGTTTGAAAAAAACTCAAGAAATCCGTATCGTCCCCTGCATCGCTGACCGAGCGCACCAGCAAACAAGGGATCCCGGCTTCTTGCGCTACTCGCACCACGGCTGCCCCCTCCATCTCCACAACCAAAGCGCCGGTGCGTTCTCGGATTTGTCGGCGTAGGTCTGCGTCGGCCACAAACACATCGCCGGTGGCCACCAAGCCTTGATGAATGACGGGATCCCGGCCTTGTAGGGGGTGGAGAGGGATCCGCTCGGGGTGGGCCACGATCAGGTCGTAGAGGGCGCTATCGGCCTCGGCCAGTGGGTGGCGCAGCTCTGGGATAAAATCGATCCCCAAGACAAAGCCCTCGGGTCGTCCGGTGCCGAAGTCGTGCTCAATCGCCGCATGGGCCAGCACCACATCTCCCATGTGCAGGTGATCGGCCAAGGCCCCGGCCACACCGGTAAAAATGATCCCCTGCAAAGGGAAATGGGCCACCAACAGAGCCGCCGTGGTTGCCGCCCGCACCTTGCCCACCCCACCTTGTACCACCACCACCGGTTGCCCCGCCAGGGATCCCCGGTAGAACTGTCGCCCCAGATGGGTATGGATGGAGCAGGTTTCCATTGCTGCGGTGAGCATGGCCACTTCCTCGGGCAGGGCTCCAAGAATACCAATGGCTTTCTGGGGGAGATGAGATGGAGATTCCATAGAGCTTCCCTCAGGTTCTTCGAAAGACTTTTGAACAGGCTCTCTCTCCAGTTGGCGGGGGGGATCGCTTGCCCTCACCTGTCCGGCCACTTAGTGAACCATTGCCAACGGTTTCATTCTCGCCTGAGTTGAGGATCCCAAAGCGATGACCGGATAGGTCGGAGTCTTAGGCGGTATAGCGGTATAGTTGAGGTGGTTGGATAGGGAATAGGGGGAAGACCATGGTCTACAGTGAGCCGCTCATGAGCACCTTTAACCCTTCGCCAGAGGTTTTTCCAGAGTCCGTTCGCTACGTTGAGGTTGTCTCGGCGGTGGTTTCCAGCCTCAAGGAGGATGCCGCCTACGAGAACCACGAGCAAGGTCACACCTGGAAATTCACCTACGGCACGGCAGAAGTGTTCGTCCATCTGAGCGGCGAATCCCCAGAAGACACTCTTTTGGTATGGTCTCCCGTTCTCTCTCTGCCGGTGGCAGAACCGGCCAAGCTGATGCAGAAGCTCCTGGAGAAGAATTGGAGCGACACCCTAGAGGCGCGCTTTTGCATCTGGAACAACCAGGTGGTGCTGAACCACTACCGCACCTTGGAAGGGATCACAGCGGGCGAAATTTCCCGGGCCATCACCATTGTGGCCAGCTTGGCCGATGAATATGATGAGCCCCTCCAGGCGGAGTTCCCCAAAGTTTAAGGTCTGGCTTTGCCAGGATGGGATCCCAGGGATACTGGCTCCCCTACCGCGTGGCCTCTGGGGCCTGGCAAATGGAGCAGGACTTCCGGCTTTTGCACAGGCTTCGTCGGGATCCTCAGCCCTGCCTGCGCTTTTATGGCTGGGATCAGCTTACCCTCTCGCTGGGACGGCACCAGGTTTGGCCAGATCCCCTGCCAGGGATCCCGATTGTGCGCCGACCCACGGGGGGAAGGGCGGTGCTCCATCAGGCGGCTGAGGATGCAGCAGAGCTGACCTACAGCTTGGTGTTGCCCCTTTCTTACTTGCAAGCCAGGTTGCCCAGTTTGCAGCGGGCCTGGGTGTACGACTTCTGTTGCCGCTTTTGGGTGCAGGGGTTGGCGGAGCTGGGCATTGCCATAGATGAGCCCGCTTTTGCTCACGGCCGAAGCCACCGGGATCCCGGCTACCGCAACAAGACCAGTTGCTTTGCCTCCCGTACCCGTGCTGACTTGAGCTGGCAGGGCAAAAAGCTGATGGGCAACGCCCAACTGTGGCAACCTTGGGGGATCCTGCAACAGGGATCCCTCCTATTGCAACCCAATCTAGAGCTGTGGGAACGGTATCTGCCCGGCTCGCAGGTGATTGGTATCTACGACATTTGCCCCACGGCGCCAGGGATCCCTGCTTTGATCGAACATTTTCTCCAGGCCGCCCGGGAGTGCTTTGAAGTGGAATGGCAAGAAGAAGCCTGGCTCCCTTGGCCGGACTGAGGGCCGGTTGCTGTTAACAATTACTAGCAACAAGAAGCGGCTTGTCTCAACCGTTCCCCAACTCCCCTCTCTCCCTGGGAAAAGGACTGCCAGTCTAGCCGAGACAGCTGTGCTAGAACCTAGGCAGCGCTCAGCCAGGTAAGCCATGCCGAAAGTTTGGGCGGCAGTTTTGCTAGTTGTATCCCTGCTGCCGCAGCCCGCTTGGGCCATTACCCTTCAACAGGTGCCCAACCCCCGCCGTCAGTATGGAGGGTGGGTTTCCGATACCGCCAACATCCTCAGCAGCAGCACCGAAAACGAGCTCAACCGTCTTATCACTCAGCTTGAGCAGCGCACCAGTGCCGAGATGGCAGTGGTTACCGTGCCGAATACTCAGGGATATGCAACACCAAAAGACTTCACCACGCAGCTATTTAACTACTGGGGGATCGGCAAGGCAGGCCAAAACAACGGGGTTTTGTTTCTCATCTCGGTAGGGGATCGGCGGGTGGAAATCGAAACGGGCAGGGGCCTGGTCGCTATCCTCCCCGACAGCCGAGTCCAGCAGATTATCGACCAGCAGATCCTGCCTCGGTTTCGCAATGGGGATTTTGATGGCGGCACTCTGGCGGGGGTGCGGCAGTTGACCTCGGTGTTGCAGGGCCAGCCCGTTGCAAATGTTCCTGCGGCAGCTTCTGGAGTTACCACCTCAACGATTGCAACTTCTTCTGGGGCAGTGGCCCAGGGCATTGATTCTTCCCTGGTGGAAGGGATCCTGCTGCTGCTGGGGATCATCATTTTGGGACTGGGGTGGCAGCGCTCTCGCATGCCCGTCTCTCTGAGGGCTGAGCGAGGGGGAAGACAAGTCCTCTCCCTGACACGCAGAGATCTAAGAACAGGTGCTGTGCTCTCTTCGGTTCAGAGCGACCCCATTCGTCTCTTCCTCTATTCGGGATCCCTCTGCCTTGGCGTGTTCCTAGGATTGTCCAGCGGCAACTGGCTGGGGTTCGCTCTGCCGGTTGTGGCTGCTATGGCCACTGACGGCACCTTGAGCCGGAAGCGTGGGATCCCTTTTCAGCCGGTGGTTTGTCAAGCCTGTGGCCGACCCATGCGCCCAATCCAGCCCCAGCTTCTGGATAAGTACCTTCCCCAAGAGCATCGCCTGGCCAGGAGCCGCGGCAGAGCTCGCTACTACGGCTGGTTTTGTCCTACCTGTCAAGGAATAGCTGTGGTTGTGCGCGAAGGCACGCTCTCCCGACACCTTTACTGCCCTCGGTGCCAAGCCCTCACCCTCGACCTCACCACACAGGTTCTCAGGGAAGCCACCTATTCCTCTAGCGGCTTGAAGCTGGAAATCCTGAGCTGTCCTATCTGCGGGTACCGCAGCGAGCGAGAGGTGGTCATCCCCGAGCTCAGCAACACAGACACAGATTCAGACTTCGGTGGAGATTCAGGTGGAGATTCAGACTTCGGTGGCGGTAGCAGCGGAGGTGGCGGAGCGGGCGGCAGTTGGTGAGACCCAACTCTAGAGATTTCTCTATCGATCTGAAAAAGGAGTCGGGCTTCTCTTAAATCCGCCAGGACAGTACAGTGGTAAGGGAGCAGCAATAGAAACTGGCTAAGGACGGATCTCTCATGACCCTCGGAGAAGGCGTACAACTGGTTACGTTTGTGGTGCTATCGGCGATGGCCATTGGCTTCGCGCTAGGTGTGGTTTGGGCCCCCAGCATTGTCTATTCCGGTTTTCTGCTCGGGGGCGTTTTCCTGAGCATGGCCGGGTTGTATCTCCTCTTGAATGCCGATTTTGTGGCCGCAGCCCAAGTTCTGATCTACGTCGGCGCAGTTAATGTGTTGATCCTGTTTGCCATCATGTTGGTGAATCGGCGCTACAACTTTGCTCCTCTGAAGCTGGGCTGGCTGCGCAACGGAGTGACGGCGGTGGTCTGTTTGGGTCTGTTTGCCCTTCTAGCCGCGATGGCTTTGAACACCCCTTGGCCGCTGCAGCCGATCCAACCTTTGAGCAGTGTGTTGGTGATCGGCGGCCACTTCTTCAGCGATTATCTTCTGCCTTTTGAGCTGGCTTCTGTTTTGCTGCTGATGGCGTTGATTGGGGCCATTGTCTTGGCGCGGCGGGAGTTTGTTCTTCCCCAAGCCGGAGAAGGGGATCTGAGCTTGCTGGAGCGGGCCCGACCCCAGCTGGAATCAGAGTCAGAACGACCGGCAGAGCTGGTGAGCACCCGCTAAAGCTGACTGCTCTCGGCCATAAAACCTAGAGCTTTCCCGAGGCCCCTGTCATTGTGTATCTACATGGAGCTCATCGCGATGTTGCAACTGCAGTTTTTCTTGGTGGTGGCAGCGATTCTTTTCTGCATTGGTATTTACGGATTGATTGTGAGCCGCAATGCGATTCGCGTGCTGATGTCGATTGAGCTGATGCTCAATGCGGTGAATCTGAACTTTATGGCTTTCTCCAACTTTGTCGATTCAGCTATGATTCGTGGCCAAGTGTTCTCGGTGTTTGTCATCACTGTGGCGGCTGCCGAGGCCGCAGTGGGCTTGGCCATCGTGTTGGGGATCTATCGCAATCGCGCCACTATTGATATGGAGAGCTTTAACTTGCTCAAGTGGTAGACTTTTTCGATTGTTTAGTTTGTATCAAGGCAAGGCTGGCTAATTCAAGTGAAGGCCAGAATGCCTGAGTAGAGCAAAGCTCCCAAAACAGGCAGGAAAACCAGCAGACCCAGCCAGCGGGATTTATTCAGGCGGGGTGGAATGGCAAAGATCACCCAGATACCGAAGATCAAGTTGACTAGGGGAATGAAGAAGAGGATCACCCACCAGCCGGGTTTACCAGCAGCTCGACACATCACCCAGATGTTAGCAATCGGGATCCAAGCTAACCAAGCATTCGGCACGTTTAGCTTCTCTCCAATCACCATTAAGGTGTAGCTAAAGAAGGCGTAAAGGGCAACGGCAATCAGCCCTGGTAAAAGCTCATCCATCGTGACCCTCCCACATATTTTTTTGATATTTGCGAATGTCAACTCACTTGTCTCCAGCGTCTCTTTGGTGTCAGAGACAACCCTCGAATCTATACAGCTATAAGGCCAAACCGCAAGAAAACCAACTTTCCAAAGCTGTTCAGGAGCTACTCTGATCCCGCCCACAAAGTTAGCCAAAAGGGATCCCGTTGTCCAGACTTATCTGTCAAGTTTCATCAAGAATTCTGTCAAGTTTCATCAAGAATACAGATCTGACGAATAATCTCTAAAAGCTGAGCTGGCACTTGTTCTCTCGTTTTAACAAGTTGGCCAGAAACTTCTTAAGCTTTCTCTACTCTGTAGGCACGCTCTTCTGGATCCAGCTGATCCAGCTAGACCAGGGCATGGGGTAAGACTACTCCAAGATCCTATTCTCCCTCGGGGGGTGCTGCCGCCTCAGAATCCAAAATGGCCCCTGCTCCGTAAGAGTCAATATCGATGGCCTGGGATCCACCGGCAGCCAACAGAGCCATCAGGGATCCCAACTGCCACCACACCAAGCCTGCCGTGCTCAACACTAGGATCCCACCGACGCAGGCGGCCAAGGCCATAGACAGGCCAAACACGTTCAGACACGCGGCCACAAACCCAGAGGTAAACAGGCAGCAGAGACTGTAGGTGAGGATCACCCCAGGAGTGCGGTAGCGAATTTGCGCTTGGCTATCCCGGTTGAGCTGCCAAAGGGCCACCTGGTATTCCAAATTGTCCTTGAAAATGATGCCAAAGATAACAGCAAAAAAGCTGAATAAGGCGATGGCAGAGTAAATGGGGGGATTGACGAAGGGATCAGAAAGGGATTCCATAGGGCTGACCTCGGTTTGGGATCCAAGTCTTTAGCTTAACACTTCTTAGCATCACAGAAGATGTCTAGCAGGTCAATGTCAACAACACAACCGATAACGCCAGACCCAGTTGGGGCATGATGAGAACTGGTCGGGTATCACCTCATCTGCAAAAGGGCTGTAATCTGAGATGGGGGCTAAGAGCAGTAGGATGTTCGACAAGGGGCTGTAGCTCAGATGGATAGAGCAAGCGCCTCCTAAGCGCTAGGTCGGCGGTTCAAGTCCGCCCAGTCCCGTCTCCTCAAGCCGCCAAATCTCGCCCAGGCAAGTCAATGATAAAGGTTGCAGGAGTTGTGCAGGTCGTAGCCGGAGACCAAAACCTCTTGCTGGCGATCCCCAAGGCCGATGTCACAGCGCAGGGGATTCCCACCAGCAGCTGTGTAGGTGTGAGACTCCGTCATCCAACGAATGCCGCTTGGGCCAGGTGTGGGAGGAACAACTTCGGGAAGACGGTAGTTGTAGGCTTGCCAGGGATCTTGTAAATAGCGATCCCCGTGGATCCCTCCGAATTGAATATCGGCGTAGCTGGAAGGATAAACCGTAAAATCCATGCGGAAGATTTCTGAAGCGCGGCCAATGGTCGCCAAAGCTGTTTGGGCTTCAGCAACTCTGGAGCGGCGAATGTGGTTGAGCAGGTTGGGAATGGCCACCGCGCAGAGAGTACCGACAATCACGATGACCACCAGCAACTCGATCAATGTCATGCCACGAGGAGCCGCAGTGGCCAGACGGAAAAGGATTCTCCTGAGATAGACTTCATGAAGGGAAAACCGACTCATAGCAGTTCCAGTCCCGCTTCGGGAGAAATCAGGCACTTAGCTAAACCCAAAGGAGCTTGCCCCAGTATTCCAGCCTTTCCTTGGTTTCAGGTTACCCTTTGCGGATCCAAAACTTTCCCTGTCAAATCACGCGAACTCCTGAATCCAAAACCTCACTGGCTATCAACTGTGGGTAAGTTTTTTATAAACTGGCCTCAAGTTTTAAGCTCAGATAAAGCTGGGTTCACTGTGAACTATTTTCGCAGTTGTCTGTGGGGTGGCACCTGCTGCCGCCGCGGACTCTCATGGGTCATTCGTTTTTGGGAGCTCAGCAGATGAATTTATCCTCTCTCATTTGGTCAGGGAGGTCAGGCTTACTCTCGGAGCAAGATTGCCAGACAGCGGCGAATCAATACCTCGCTCATGCGTTGGCGGTAAAGGGCGCTGGCCCGAAAATCCGCGATCCAGCCGTGGGCTTGCTCTGCCAAAAGTTGGGGAAGATGTTCTGGATCGGGCCGGGATCCCAGCCGCACCAGTTGTGGGGGCGAAAGGGCAGCATTGAGTCCGAAGCGATAATCGCCTGAGTCGGGATCGCGGGATCCAGCGACGATCACCAAGGCGGGGTCCGTTTGGGTGATGCCGAGCCGCTGAAAGGTGCTGGGGCCGCGCAGCCGTTGGGCCGGGATCCAGATGGATCGCAAGGCTTCGCCCAGCTGCTGCAGAGTTTGTTGGGGGCCGGTTTGAAAGTCCTGAGCGGGGATGTGGCGCAGGGATCCCTGCAGATCGATCAGCGTGTAGGTGGCCTCAAGAGCGATCAACACGGGCGCTACGACACCGACACTCAGGGCCAGGCAGAGATTTCCCCCTATCGTTGCCAGGTGGGCCACTTTGAAAGAGGCCAAAGATGCTATTCCCTCGCACAGGGCGCGGATCCCCGGCCAATGGAGTGGCCAAGGGTATTGCAGCAGTTGCTGGAAGGTACAGGTTGCCCCCAGTTTTAACCCTTCTGCACTGATTTCCAGCTCGTTCCAGTCCAGAGGATGCAAATCGATCAGTCCCCGCAGGTGGGGTTGCGGCTGTGAGAAGAGCCAAGTCCCCCCGGCCAGCCAGTTCCAGCCGGGATCCCAGGCGGTCAAGTCCTCAAGCTGTCGGGGACGAATGTAAGTGTGCAGATGGTGCAGATCCATCGGTTCTCTCAGGCGCTGAAGGGAATCAAGGGGTTGTAGCTTCGCCCCAAAAACCCTGGGCAGGGATCCAGACTGCAGGCTTCAGGGGGCTAGAGAGCTTCCTGAAAGCATTGGGCGAGGGCCTGGCACAGCTCAGGGACAACATCAGCAGGCCAAAAACCTTCTCCGCGCCGGCCTTGATGCAATTGCACGTAGAGGCCCCAGGCAGTGGCGCTGCCGCTGGCAATCAACGTCAAAGCAGGGCAAGTCTGCTCCAGCGTAATGCCCTCCTCCGCCATCAGTTGGGAGGCGATGGCCTCCACATCCTGCTGCAGGCGCTGCACCCCCTGCACAAACGCTTGCCACTCCTCCTGAGTGAGCTCCAGCGCCCAGGTTTCTCCCCCCACCAGCGCAACAAAAGGGGAACGGGTGGGATCCCAGCCCAGCCTCCAGCCGGATCCCTTGTGCAAAGAGGGACGGCGTCCCGCCGTGGCGATTGGGAACCCGTCGTCGGGAACAGACAGGCAAGGAAAAGCATCCATGGTGCTGATACATTTACGCTGAACACTGCTGAACATCACTGTTCAACTATGCAGCGATAGCATTCTGTTTGTTTCCAACCAGAATGGCGGTATCCCGCAAAGCTTTGAGTAGAATACCCAAAGCGCAGTTTCCGTGTCGTCTTACTACCAATTTTCTGCTTTGCTTTGGCTACCATGTTGGCAGACTCGAAAGTAAACAGAAAGATCAACTGGTAGTAATCCGTACTGAACATATTATACATTATTTTCAGTATAGTTGAGCTTATTATTGACTAGAGTCATGCTCCCCACTGCTGACGCAACCGCTGCAGGTAGGCCAAAAAAGATGGGGGTAAAATCGACAGGGTGTGTTTTAGGATAAAGCGGCCATGGCCAGTTGTCAGGCTCTCACTGCCAAACCCCGTCGGTTTTTAGGGGCTCCGTCCCGCTGGCGCAAACAGAGCACCCTCATTTCCGGCTTGGGCCTGTTGCTGGCGGCCTTAGCGCTCCATGCCGCCGACGCAACCGGAGTTCGTGAAGAGACCTTGGCCACGGCAGCCACCCCCGAAAACCCAATCCTGCATATAGGCATTGTGCAACGCTTTGGCCGTTCTGAGACGGATCAAGTGGAGCTGGCGGCGCCGACGGGATCCCTTCTCACCCTGGAATTCCCTCAAGCAGACGGCAGCACCCAGACCCAGCGAACGCCTCGGGTCAGCATCGGCATTGTCAATCGCGCCCTGACCACCCCGGAAACCGTATACCGTCTAATCCTCAGCAGCCACAAAAGTTTTGAGAGTGCCGAGGCCAACGCCAACCATTGGCAGTCTCTGGGCATCAGCACCGAGATCGCCCAGCCGCAAGAATGGCAGGTGTGGGCCAGCCGCGCCTACACCCCGCAACAACTGATCCAGATTCAGCAGTATGCCCAGAAGGAAGGGATCCCCCATGTGCGGCTCGAGGTGCAGGAGCGACGCGAACGGGCGGAGCTAAGCTGGGTTCATGAACACTTTCGCTACCACCGCACCCGCCTCAGGGTGACCTCCGATGCCGGCTATCTGCGGGTGAACGACCGCCACTACGCCGGCTCTATTACCATTCAGCCCAACGCCTACGGCAGCTACACCGTAGTCAACGCCGTGCCCCTGGAAACCTATTTGCGGGGGGTGGTGCCCCATGAGGTGGGGTCGGGGGCTCCCTTTGCCGCCATGGCTGCCCAGGCGATCCTGGCGCGCACCTACGCCCTCAAGAACCTCCACCGCTTTCAGGTTGACGACTATCAGCTCTGTGCCAATACCCACTGCCAGGTTTACAAGGGATTGACCGGAACCCACCCGCGGGCTGACGAGGCCATTCGCCAGACCAGCGGCCTGGTGCTCACCTACAACGGCGAGCTGGTGGATGCCGTTTATTCTTCCACCAACGGTGGCGTCTCGGCGGCCTTTGAAGACGTTTGGGACGGGGATCCGCGCCCCTACCTACGCCCGCAAGCGGATATTGCCCATCGTGCTCCGCAGGGCGAGGAGCGCCATCAACCGGGTAAGCCCCTGGATTTGCGGCAGGAGAGCAGCTTCCAGGCGTTTTTGGCCCAGCGAGAGGGCTTCAACGAAGCAGGAGTATCCCGCCTATTCCGCTGGGAGTTCTCCCTATCTTTGGAGGAGCTGAACACTCAGTTGCGGGCCGGCCAAGACTACATAGGGATCCCGATGCCCACCTGGAGCAGCATCGCGGGGATGCAGATCCTGGAGCGCTCCGCCAGTGGCCGGGTGCAGGTGATGCAATTGGACTTGCAGACGGCAGAAGGGATCCGCTCGATTCTTTTGCGCAAGGATCAGGTACGCTTGGCTTTTCCTCGCCTGTACAGCACCCTGTTTCGGATAGAGCCTCTGAAACAAGGGGAGCGATTGGCAGGCTATCGCTTCATCGGTGGCGGCTTTGGCCATGGGGTGGGCCTGAGCCAGTATGGCTCCTATACCCTGGCTCGGCAGGGGTTTAACGCGGCACAAATCCTCGCTTTCTACTACCCCGGCACCACCTTGGCCCCGCTGGGATCCCTATCCTTGCAGTTGCCTGCCGCCTCAGCAGCCTACTCTATCCGCTAGAGGTTGGGTGAAAGTTATGGCCGTTCGCGACAGCGGGACAGAGCCTTTAGAAGAGCATGACTCTAGTCAATAATAAGCTCAACTATACTGAAAATAATGTATAATATGTTCAGTACGGATTACTACCAGTTGATCTTTCTGTTTACTTTCGAGTCTGCCAACATGGTAGCCAAAGCAAAGCAGAAAATTGGTAGTAAGACGACACGGAAACTGCGCTTTGGGTATTCTACTCAAAGCTTTGCGGGATACCGCCATTCTGGTTGGACTCCGTCCCGCTAACGCGAATGGAAACAAACAGAATGCTATCGCTGCATAGTTGAACAGTGATGTTCAGCAGTGTTCAGCGTAAATGTATCAGCGCCGGACATCCCTATTCTCCTTCAGACGGGAGGGATCCCTCCCCTGAGGGACAGGGATCCATTGGCGACGGCGGGACAGAGTCCTCCGCTGCTGCAGCAGAAGGGGAATCGGCGCCCGGTCGTGTCAGCAGTGGGGAACTGTCTGCGATCCCGGCTGCCCCGCCAGGGTTTAAGTCGGGGTTTGTGGGGCTGATCGGGCGGCCCAATGTGGGCAAGTCCACCCTACTCAACGCCCTGGTGGGACAAAAGATTGCCATCACCTCTCCCGTGGCCCAGACCACCCGCAACCGCCTGCAGGGGATCCTCTCCCTACCCCAAGCCCAGATCATCTGGGTGGATACCCCTGGCATCCACAAACCCCACCACCGCCTGGGGGAAATCTTGGTACACAACGCCCAGGCAGCCATTGCCGCTGTGGACGTGATCCTCTTCGTGGTGGATGGATCGGTGCCGGCAGGACGCGGGGATGCTTTTATTGCCGAGCGGATCCCTGCTGCTTCCCCCTGCCTGATCGTCTGCAACAAAGCGGATCTGCTTCCTCGGGATGCTGCCGTGCGCCAAGCTCACCAAGAGAGCTACCAAGCCCTGCGCCCCGGCGCTCCTGTCGTTTGGGTGTCTGCCTTGGATCCCAGCAGTTTGACACCCCTGATCCAAGCCACCATCGATCTGCTGCCCACCGGCCCCTACTACTACCCGCCGGATCTGGTGACGGATCAGCCGGAGCGGTTCATCATGGCGGAGCTGATCCGAGAACAGGTGCTGCTGCAGACCCGCGAGGAAGTGCCCCATTCCGTGGCCGTGACCATCGACCAGGTGGAAGAAACCCCCAACGTCACCCGCATCTTGGCCACCCTCTATGTAGAGCGGGACTCGCAAAAGGGGATCCTCATTGGCAAAGGGGGGGAAAGGCTCAAGCGGATCGGCCAGGCAGCCCGCCTGCAGATTCAAAAGCTGATCCTGGGCAAGGTGTACCTGGAGCTGTTTGTCAAGGTGCGGCCCCACTGGCGGCGCTCTGAGCACCTTCTGCGCGACTTGGGCTACAGCGCTACGTCCCCCTAGCGGGAATAAGCCATTTGCGTCAGCAGGACGGAGTTCTTATGCCCCCCTCTCCCCTTGTGGGTAGGAGACTGGGGTATTTGCGCGAGCAGCACAGCGTGCTTGGGGGGAATGCTTCAAAAATGCCTTAAAAATGCCTTGGATCTGCTTGGAATAGATGCCGGATGGGATCCCTGCGTTAGCTTGGATAGCAAAGCCTCTGGAGTCCCACAGCAGTTTTTCTTATCGCTGCTTTGCCCCATGACCGCTTTCTATCCCGCTACGGTTCAACCCGGCGCCCGCACCCTGCCGGGCCACTACTACGTCTCCTCCAGCCGTTTTGAGGCGGAGATCGAGCGGATTTTTTATCGGCAGTGGTTCTGCGTGGGGCGCAGTGCCGATCTGGCCCAACCCGGAGACTTTTTGCAGGTGCAGGTGCTCAGAGAAAGCCTGATCCTGGTACGGGATCCCAAGGGGCAAGCCCATGCCTTCTTCAACCACTGTCGCCATCGAGGAACCCGACTCTGCAGCGAGCTCCAAGGCCATTTTGCCGATGGGATCCCTTGCCCCTACCACGCCTGGCGCTATGGGCTGGATGGACAATTGTTGGCGGCTCCCCAGATGCACGAGGTGGAAGACTTTCGCCGTGAAGATTATCCCCTCCACTCCGCTGCCTTGGCAGAATGGGAAGGCTTCGTCTGGGTCAACCTCAGCCGCAATCCTCAGCCCTTCGATGAGGTTTTTGCCCCATTGCAAGGTCGTTTCCGAGAGTGGAACCTGTCCGCTCTGCGGCGAGGCCATCGTATTGAATACCACGTTCAAGCCAATTGGAAATTGCTGTTTGAAAACTACTCTGAGTGCTACCACTGCCCGCTCATTCACCCAGAATTGGCCCGCCTTTCGCCGGCTCGCAGTGGTCGCAACGACTTGATGGAAGGCCCCTTTTTGGGCGGCTACATGTTGCTCAATCCAGATGTGACCAGCCTAAACATGAGTGGCCAACGCAGCTTGCCCCTGATCTCCACCGTGCGAGGCGAGAACCAACGGCGGGCCTACTACTACACCCTTATGCCCAATCTATTCTTGAGCCTGCAGCCGGACTATGTCATGACCCACACTCTGTGGCCCCAGGGATCCGACCGGACGCGGGTTGTCTGCGATTGGCTGTTTGAGCCGGAGACCTTGGCGCTGGATGGTTTTGATCCCAGCGAGGTGGTGGAATTGTGGGATCGCACCAATCGACAGGATTGGCACCTGTGCGAGCTCACCCAGCAAGGGGTGGGATCCCGTGCCTATGAAGCAGGGCCTCTTTCCCATGCAGAAGGGTTGCTGCAAGCCTTTGGGCGGGAATACCGCCGGCAGATGCAGGAGCATGACTCTAGTCAATGATACGCTGGACTATACTGAAAACAATGTGTAGCATGTTCAGTATGGCTGCTTGGTATGGCTAGGTATGTGAAACCGAGAGAGGCGGCGGATTACTTTGGGGTGTGTCTCCACACTTTGAGGCGATGGGAACAGAAAGGTTGGATCAATGCAATACGTACACCATCCGGTAGGGCGAGAAGGTATGACCTCGACAGCTACATTGGCCTCCGGCCCGCTGACGCGAACAGAGCGCCCAAAAAGGACAAACGAGTCGTTTTGTACGCCCGAGTCAGCAGTCGAGGGCAGAAACCAGACTTGGAGAGACAGATTGCAAGACTGGTTAACCTCTATCCTGGAG
>NZ_JBSSBO010000052.1:0-20108 GCF_054058915.1 Thermostichus sp. MS-CIW-41 | reverse complement strand
GGTGGGACAAAAAACCATCGGGGATCCGGAGCAAGCGCTGGCCTGGATGAAAAGAACCGATCTGGAGCTGATCAGCGCCGAAACCAACACCTACTACCGCCTGGATCCCACCCCCGGCGATGCTTTGGTTCTGCTGCACTCCGCAATGGGCTGGAGTGTGCCCGGATTTTGAAGCTCTTCTTTGAAAGAGAACTGGGCCAACAACAGGTTTCTCTGGTGCCCCTTCCCGGCATCGACTACGAGCTAGAGGGATCCTCTCTGGAGCGGATGGCCGAGCTGTTGAAACAGTTGGCAGAGAGCGCCAAGGGGATCGTCACCTTTGCCGCCACCGGTGGGTTCAAAGCCCAAGCCATGATCATGGCTGTGGTGGGCAGCCAATTGGGGATCCCAGTTTGCTACATCCATGAGCAATACAAGTCTTTGGTCTACCTGCCCTACCTACAGCCGGAAGTTCAGCCCCGGATCCCTCGGGCAGGTCTTCCCGATCGCGCCAGCGGGACGGAGTCCTTTTCAGGCCGACCTCGCTCCGAAGTCATCCAGCTGCAGGTCGACAGCAGCCACCACCGTCCTCGCAGCTGGGTCAAGGTGGAAAAACTCCTGCGAGACATTCCCTGGGTGGATCTGGTCCGCTACGACCCGCACGCTTACTCTGCCCCCAAAAACAGCGTCAAAGCTGCAAACCGCAAAACAGAGGACGGCCGCCACATCTTGTGGATCCATCTCCACCAGAGCCAGGACACCCACCTTGCTGTCAGGGTAGAGACCACCGGCTACACCCCTGAGCACCTGGCGCAGGCCGCCGCTGAGTTGCGGGAGCGCTTGGGTCGTCTGGTGTGAGTTCCCCCCAGGGAAGGAACAGGCCAAGATCCACCCCCGGCCTTTCGCGAGGTGAGCGCGGGGCATTTTGTGGCTTGTCACCTGGTGCCCTAGGTAGCCCTCAAGGGATCCCGGCCACGCCGGTTTGGCGGGCAGCCTGGATTACCGCAGCGGCCACCTGAGGAACCACCCGCCCGTCGAAGACCGAGGGGATGATCCACTGGGGATCCAACTCTTCGGCAGGGATCAAGGCAGCAATGGCTTGAGCGGCAGCCAGGCACATCTCGGTGTTGATCTGCTTGGCGCGGCAGTCGAGGGCGCCGCGAAACACGCCCGGAAAGGCCAGCACGTTGTTGATTTGGTTGGGGTAGTCGCTGCGGCCCGTGGCCATCACTGCCACCCGATTGCCCACCAGCTCCGGCTGGATCTCGGGCACCGGGTTGGCCAGGGCAAAGACGATGGGATCCGGTGCCATTTTTTCTACCATCTCCACTGTCAGGGCATTGGCCACGCTCACCCCAATAAACACATCCGCTCCCACCAAGGCTTCCGCCAGGGATCCGTTCTCCTCGACGGCAATGGCCGCCTTCTCGGGGGTGAGATCGGAACGGGAGCGGCTGAGGATCCCTTGGCGGTCGCAGACCAGGATGTGGGCTGCCCCGGCCCGCCGCAGCAGTTGCGTCACGGCAATGCCGGCTGCCCCGGCCCCGTTGAGGACAATGCGCACCTCGTCTAGGCTCTTTTTCACCACTTTCAGGGCATTCAGCAGCGCCGCCAGCACCACAATGGCGGTGCCGTGCTGATCGTCGTGAAACACCGGCAGGTTGAGGCGGGCCTTGAGCTGAGACTCAATGGCAAAGCAGCGAGGGGCGCTGATGTCTTCCAGGTTAAAGCCGCCAAATCCCGGCGCCAGGCGCACCACCGTCTCTACAATTTCCCCCACCTCCTGAGTGGCCAGGCACAGAGGAAAGGCATCGATATCGGCAAAGCGCTTGAACAGCGCCGCCTTCCCCTCCATCACCGGCAAAGCTGCCTCCGGGCCGACATTCCCCAAGCCCAGCACCGCACTGCCATCGGTTACAATGCCTACACTGTTGCCCTTGATGGTGTACTCATAGACCGCGGCGGGGTTGGCAGCAATTTCTAGGGAAACCCGCCCCACCCCCGGCGTGTAGGCCATGGCCAGATCGGCGGCGCTCTCCAGGGGGCTTTTGGCCACCACCTGCAGCTTTCCCCCGCGGTGCAGCTCAAAGGTGCGGTCCACCACCCGCTCCACCTTCACATTGGCCAAGGAGGCAACGGCGGCGTAAATTTGCTGAGCATGCTCGCTGCTGACGGCATCTACACAGATTTCTCGCACCGTTTCTGCTGCCGATTGGTGGATGAGATCGATCTGGCTGAGGCTGCCTCCCACTTCCGCAATGGCCTGGGTGACGCGGGCTAGGGCTCCCGGCTGGTTGAGCAGGCGAATGCGCAGGGCAATGCTATAGCTGGAGCTGGGGGTGAGTTTTGTCATAGCTCCCTATGGTAGACGAAAAATCCGCTTCCGACTTGCACACCCTGGCCAACTGGCTGGAGGGTTACTACAGCAACCGCGCCCAGGCGATGGCAGAGCCGGTGTGGTTTGTGCCGGTCAGCCTTTGGTACGTGCGCCTTCCCCACCTGTTCTCGGAGGGGATCGGCTTTTTTACCGAGCAATTTAACCAGCACACGCCGGGCCGGTTTTATCGCAGCCGGGTGCTCCAGGTATTGGGGGATCCCTTGCGGATCGAGAACTACAAATTGCGGGATCAAGCAGCTTGGGCAGGTGCCTCTCAGGATCCGCAGCGCTTGGCGCAGCTCTCCTTGGCCGACCTGGAGCATTTGCCCGGTTGTCGCATTTTGGTGGAAAAGCGCCCAGACTGCTACCACGGCGAAATGCTGCCAGGTGGAGAATGTCGTCTGAACCCCGGGGATAGCACCTATATCCACATCGAGTTCGACCTCACCCCCAGCGAATTCATCACCTGGGATCGGGGCTTTGACGCCGCCACTGGCCAACAAACCTGGGGATCCCGCGCCGGACCCTACCGTTACCAAAAAGGGATCCCACCGGCTCCTCTTCAGGTCTGAACCTTCAAAACAGGAAGGGAAACAGATCTCGAAACCCTTTGCGCAGCCTGAGCAAAAAGATCAGCCGCTCCACCTCTGGAGAGACAGATCCGGTTTCGGGCCGAGCTGCCAAGGCTTCCTGGAGTTCTAGAGCTTCGTCGGCGGTGAGGGGCTGATTATCGACCGGAGAGCGAGCCCGCAAGTCGGGCTGGGCCCGCAGCACCTCCTCAGGGATCTCAGAAGCGGGGGGCAGTGCCCAAGCTTCCGGCCAAAGCAGCAGCAGACCCGCGCAGCAGCCCAGTCCTGCACTCCAGAGCCGTTGGCCCATCCGACCGGTTCTCCTAGCGTTGTCCACTGAACTCCACCCCTTGAAGGGATCCCTCCCAACCTTTCCCAACCCCTCGACCTGTTGCTGGGGGAAAGGGGGGGATCCCTTTAGCTGGCCATGGCTTCCGAGCGCTCTTGGATCACCCGATCCACGATGCCGTAAGCCTGAGCTTCCGTGGCCGAGAGGTAAAAGTCTCGCTCCACATCCCGCTCGATTTTCTCCAGCGGTTGGCCGGTGGTTTGCGCCAAGATCTCGTTCATGCGTCGTTTGACTCGCAGAGTTTCGCGGGCGCGAATTTCAATGTCGCTGGCTTGGCCTTGGATCGTGCCCAGCGAAGGCTGGTGCAGCATGATGCGGGAGTGGGGCAGGGCAAACCGCTTGCCCTTGGTGCCAGCAGCCAACAAAAAGGCTCCCATTGAAGCTGCTTGGCCCACGCAAACCGTAACGATATCTGGCTTGATGTGGTTCATGGTGTCGTAGATGGCCATGCCCGCCGTCACAGAGCCACCGGGAGAATTGATGTACATCACAATGTCCTTTTGCGGATCCTGCGAGTTGAGGTAGAGCATCACCCCCACGATGGTATTGGCCAAGCTATCGTCAATGGGCTCGCCGATAAACAAAATCCGCTCTTGGTACAGGCGATCGTCAAGGCTAATCCACTGGCTATAGGGCTCGCCGGGCAAACGGTAGGGAACCCGAGGCACTCCAATCGGCATAAGTTTCTCCTGGCAAAGTATGAAACACAGAACGACGCGCTTGTAAGATATCTTCCGCGCTCAAATCCAGCTGGGGCAAAACCGAGGAAACAATGCGTCCAGATCCAGTTTTGACCTCGCCTTCGTATTCTCCGCCAACCCAGCGCAACACGGAAACCGACTGCTTGGCGGGATCCACAATCCAGTATTCCGGGATCCCACGGGCAGCGTAATCTTTGGGCTTGTCTTGATCATCGCGTTTTTCATGGTCCACTCCGGGGCAAACCACCTCCTCCACCAGCAGCGGCGGGGGCATGGGCAGCCGAATGGTTCCGCGACCGTTTCCCAGCAAGCTCACATAGCGGGATGCAAAGCCATCACCTCTGGATTGCGCAACCGAGCCTTGGCTGCGGGCACTTCGACCTCAACTTGGCCCAAGCTCAGGCGTTGGATGGGCAAAAACTTGAGCAATTCCGCAACCAGAAACAGCTCAATGAGGGTGTTGATGCGCTCCTCGGTTGGCACTTCCCGAATAGACCCGTCTTCAAGTTCAATCCGTCCTTCACAAAGCCCGTCCGTGAGGCGTAGGTACTCCCCCGCCGTCAAAGGCTGTACGGGAACTTGAACCATCGACGGATCCCTCTGCTTCAGTTTTTGGCTGTTGCCAACTTCGGCACGCCTTTGGAACTGGTCAGCACCTGATCGATGAGGCCGTAGGCTTTGGCTTCCTCTGGTGTCATGAAAAATAGCCGCTCCGTGTCCTTCTTGATGCGCTCCATAGGCTGGCCCGTGCTGCGGGACAGTTGCTCCAGCATCATGTTGCGCAAAGTCAGAATCTCGCGGGTGCGAATTTCGATGTCGCTGGCCTGTCCACGGGTGCCCCCATAGGGCTGGTGGAGCACGATCGTGGCATTGGGCAGACTGGCCCGAAATCCTTTGGCTCCTGCTGCCAATAACATGGCCGCCATCCCAATGGCATTGCCGATGCAGATAGTATGCACAGGCGGCTTAATGTAGTTCATGGTGTCCAGAATGGCAAAGGCCGCTGTGTCGTAGTTATAGGTGCCCGTCGAGTTGATGTACATCTTGATCGGCTTTTCCCGATCCTCGTACTGCAAATACAGCAGTTGCTCGATGATCAGCTTGGTGACGTTGGCATTCGACTCTTCCGCAAGGGGCAAGCCCAGGTAGACAATGCGCTCCTGCAACAGCAGCGAAGCCAAATCTGGGGGTGGGGTACGAACCGGAGCGCCGCCATAGTAGTAGTAGGTCGATTGCACCATGCCAGAGATCTCCTACGCCTGGGTCTGTTCAACTGAAAAACACCAGAAAAACAACACTTGAGGACCACAAGGGATCCGCAGCATCCCAACGGATCCCTTGCAGTCTGAGGACCTCTCAAAGCCAGCTTTACTCCGCCCCTTGAGGCAAGAGAACCCGCTCCGGCTCCGTGACCAGCACCTTGGGCTTGCGCTCCTCATCCACATCGATGAGCACCTCCGATCCCTCCCGGACATGCCCAGTCAGGATCTCTTCCGCCAGGATGTCTTCCAGCAGGCGTTGGATGGCGCGGCGCAGCGGGCGTGCCCCGTAGCTGGGGTTATACCCCTCCTCCACCACCAAGTCTTTGAAGCGGTCGCTGACCGTAAGGCGGATTTTCTTCTCCGTCATGCGGTCAAACACTTCCTTGAGCAGGATGTCGGCAATCTGCTTCACCTCATCCTTGGTCAGTTGCCGGAAGACGATGATCTCGTCCACGCGGTTGAGGAACTCCGGACGGAAGTACTGCTTCAGCTCCTCATTCACCAGGTTGCGGATGCGGTTGTAGTTGGCATCCTCGTCGTTGGTGTTGAACTCGAAGCCGAGGCTGCCGCCGCCCTTCTCGATGACCTTCGAGCCGATGTTAGAGGTCATCACGATCAGGGTGTTCTTGAAGTCCACCGTGCGGCCTTTGGCATCGGTCAGGCGGCCATCCTCCAGGATTTGCAGCAATAGGTTAAACACATCCGGGTGCGCCTTCTCGATCTCATCGAAAAGCACCACCGTGTAGGGGCGGCGCCGCACCGCTTCTGTGAGCTGACCCCCCTCGTTGTAGCCCACATAGCCCGGCGGGGATCCGATCAGCTTGCTGACCGTGTGCCGCTCCATGTACTCCGACATGTCGAGGCGGATCATGGCCGACTCGGAGCCGAAGAAGTAAGCTGCCAAAGCCTTGGTCAGCTCGGTTTTGCCCACCCCTGTTGGGCCGGAGAAGATGAAGCTGGCGATGGGGCGGTTGGGATTTTTCAGCCCCACCCGAGCGCGGCGGATGGCCCGGGAGATGGCCCGCACCGCTTCGTCTTGGCCGATGATGCGCTGGTGCAGGGTTTCTTCCATGTTCAGCAGCTTCACTGACTCGCTCTCGGTCAGCTTGGCCACCGGCACTCCCGTCCAGGCGCTGACCACTTGGGCCACGTCCTCTTCGGTTACCTCAGGCATTTCGCTGCGGCTGCTTTCTTCCGCCTTCTTAGCAGCGGCAATGGCGCGGATCTGCTGCTTGATCTCCATCTCCCGATCCCGCAGCTCACCGGCTTTGTCGAAGTTCTGGGCCCGCACCGCAGCGTCTTTCTCCTTGAGCACTCGCCGCAACTCTTGATCCAGCTCCCGGGCCGCCGGGGGCAGTTGAGAGTTGATCAGGCGCACCCGCGAAGCAGCCTCGTCGATCAAATCGATGGCCTTATCCGGCAGGAAGCGGTCGGAGATGTACTGGTCGGCCAGCTTGGCGGCTGCATCCAAGGCCGCATCGGAGATCTTCAGCTTGTGGTGCTGCTCGTAGCGCTCCCGCAGGCCAAACAGGATCTCGATCGTCTCGGAGACTGTCGGCTCGCCTACCATAATGGGCTGGAAGCGACGCTCCAGGGCGGCATCCCGCTCGATGTGCTTGCGGTACTCATCCAGGGTGGTGGCGCCGATGCACTGCAACTCGCCACGGGCCAAGGCAGGCTTGAGGATGTTGGCGGCATCAATCGCCCCTTCCGCAGCCCCGGCCCCGATCAGGGTATGTACCTCGTCGATGACCAGGATGATGTTGCCGGCATTGCGGATCTCATCCATGATTTTCTTGAGGCGCTCTTCAAACTCGCCGCGGTACTTGGTGCCGGCCACCAGCAAACCAATATCCAGGCTGATCACCCGCTTGTCGGCCAAAATATCGGGCACATCCCCCTGCACAATGCGCTGGGCCAAACCCTCGGCGATGGCGGTTTTGCCTACCCCCGGCTCGCCAATGAGGACGGGGTTGTTCTTGGTGCGGCGGCCCAAGATCTGGATCACCCGCTCGATCTCCCGCGTCCGACCGACCACCGGATCCAGCTTGCCCTCCTGGGCCAGTTGGGTGAGGTTGGAGCCGAATTCGTCCAGGGTGGGCGTTTTGGTGCGACTGGAGGATCCCCCCCCCGCCGTCACTTCGGCAGTCTCGCCCAACATGCGGATCACCTGGGTGCGCACCTTGGAGAGATCCACCCCCAGGTTTTCCAAAACGCGGGCTGCCACCCCTTCCCCTTCTCGGATTAGGCCCAGGAGCAGGTGCTCAGTGCCAATGTAGTTGTGGCCGAGCTGGCGGGCCTCTTCTAGAGAGAGTTCCAGCACTCGCTTGGCGCGGGGAGTGAAAGGGATCTCGACGGCCACAAAACCGGATCCCCGACCGATGATTTTCTCGACCTCAATACGGGCGTCCTTCAAGTTCACTCCCATGGACTTGAGAACTTTGGCGGCGACCCCAGTGCCCTCGCCGATTAACCCCAACAAAATTTGCTCGGTGCCAACGAAATTGTGACCTAACCGTCTGGCTTCTTCTTGGGCCAGCATGATCACCTTGATGGCTTTTTCTGTAAAGCGTTCAAACATGATCCTCGGGCTCCCTACGCCTGCATCAAGGCGGACTTGATAGGGGTAATCCTAGCACAAGTTCTGGCGAAACCAAGGGACGGTAAATACCCCAGACGGAAGCTGTCTGGGGCCAAAACGCGCCTGGAGAGATTTGAACTCCCGACACCGTGGTCCGTAGCCACGTGCTCTAGTCCACTGAGCTACAGGCGCAAAAGGGGCGGGCCAACCACGGTTGACTGTCTGTCCATACTATCTGTCCATAGTTACTCAGATACTATCCAGAGACAGAGATGGACATCTATCAATGTGGCTTAGGCATTCTAGCACAAGAGCGTTTTTTGGAAAGTCCAACGGGGGTGTAGATATCCGCCAGCGTTAACATTGCCCTTGCCAAGGTCGCGGAACTTCTCCCCCCACTTCCAGGCCGGCTTGGGAGCTGGTGGCCGTGAGCACCGGCGTCCAGACTTGGCCGTTGCGCTGCCAAAGCTGTAGGTGCAGATGCCCTGATAGGGTATCCCGACAGTTGCGCTGCATCCCTTCTGGGCCAGGAGTGAATACAGTTTGGCCAGGCCGTCCCGTGTGCCCTTCTAGCTGAATACACCAGAGGGCACTTTCTCCCCAGATTCGCCAGGATCCCCAGGGATCCACTTGCCAAGTCAGATGAGCTTGCCCAGGCCGCCATTCCAAAAAGGGCTGGGATCCCCATCCATGCAGGCTGATCAGGGCCACTTCTTCGGGGCGGGTGAGCACCTGCCGCTCAGCTCCGGCACAGGTGAGGCTAAGGCCGGGATGTTGGGGAAAGGCGTTGCACTGGATCCAAAACCAGCGGCGAGGAAAGCTTTGGCCCCAATTTTTTTCGGCGTAGGCGGGAGCCTGCTGAAATGCATAGCGCCTGCCTCTCCACTCCACCCAGCCGGTGGCCAAGCCATGGCTCATGAGGATCTGCCAGCCCGGCTCAAAGATGGGCAGATAAGACCAGGCTCCCATGGTGGCTCGGGGTGGGATCCCATAGGCAAAACGAGGTTGAATGCGGTAGAGCCAGCGAATAGGCTCAGAGACCAAGGGATCCGGCAAAATCCCCTGGTTGAGGTGGGCGGTGTATTGGTAGCCGCTGGCGGTGCGCTGGAAGAAGGTGAAGGGATCCTGAAGGCCGCGACAGCCGGGGCCTGGGATCCCTGAGTGCCCCAAGGCCAGATGGGTTGAGCTGGCCCAAAAGCGGCGGGGATTGGGGAAGGTGCGCCAATGCAGCTCCTCCTCTGGCCCCAACACCTGAGCCATGCCCCCGCGCTTGGGATCGATGGCGTACATGAAGGCAAAGCTAATGGGCGGATCCCCGGGCAAGGTGACGCGGCTGTACCAGCCCTCAAAAAACCGCTCTGTGCAGCCATCCCAGTGATAGCCGGCATGGGGCAGGGATCCCCAATCTGTTGAGTTGTTTTGCCCAGAGCAAGCCGTCGTCGAAGGAAACGCCATCGAGACCTCAGCCATCGCAACAATGATAGATGGAAGTTTATGATTACCAAAACAACAATTGTATTGTTTCTATGTTCATTTGCTCTTAGGATATCGACCAAGCTGAGATTTAAGGATTTCTTGAGATTTCACGAAGGAAATCCGTGGGTCAGGCAACTTGAACCGGAAAGCTTCCATCTTGCCTTCACATATCCTTTCGATGAGGTGAGCATGACGTCACGTCGTAACTTTTTGCTGTCTGCGGGTGCGGCCACCGTGGGTGGACTCGTGAGTGGCAGCTTAGCACGGGCCAGCACAGGCTACTGGGTTGCCCAGGCCAGCGGCCCAGAAACCCCCAATCTCAGGTTAGGCTTTATACCGATTGTGGAGTCTGCCCCCCTGATCATCGCCAAGGAAAAGGGCTTTTTCGACAAACATGGCATGACCGGTGTAGAGGTTTTGAAGCAGGCCAGTTGGCCGGCAGCCCGTGACAACGTGGTCATCGGCTCAGCGGGTGGGGGAATCGACGGTGGCCAGTGGCAGATGCCGATGCCTCACCTGATCCACATTGGCGCCATCACCAACAATCGGCCGGTGCGCATGGCAGTTCTGTGTCAGTTGATCACCCAAGGCAACGGGATTGCCATTGCCGGAATGCATGCTGGCAAGGGTTTGGGGCTGGATATCTCGGGAGCCGCGGATTACATCAAAAATTTCAAAAATTTCAGCGCCAGCAACGGACGCAAATTCAAGGCCGCTCATACCTTCCCCAACGTCAATCAAGATTTTTGGATCCGTTACTGGTTTGCCGCCGGGGGAGTAGATCCGGATCAAGACATTGACCTCCTGACGGTGCCCTCTGCCGAAACGGTGCAGGGGATGCGCAATGGCACCATGGATGCTTTTAGCACCGGGGATCCCTGGCCCTACCGGATTGTGGCTGATGGGATCGGGTTTATGGCGGCCCTTACCCAACAGATTTGGCCCTTTCACCCCGAAGAATACTTGGCCATTCGCGCCGATTGGGTAGAGCAAAACCCCAGGGCCACACAAGCCACTTTGATGGCGGTGATGGAAGCGCAGCAATGGTGCGACGATCCGGCCAACCGAGAAGAACTGACACGCATTCTCTCAGGGCGTGCCTACCTGAATGTGCCGGTTGAAGTTCTCACCCCTCCCTTTCAAGGCAACTACGAATTGGGAGACGGCAAGCCAGCTGTTCAAGATTTCAATGCCGGGCCCTTGTACTGGGAAGATGGCCGGGGCAGCGTCTCTTACCCCTATAAGAGCCATGACCTTTGGTTCCTGACGGAATCCCTGCGTTGGGGCTTTCACGCTCGCTTCCTGACCGATCTGGATACTGCCCGTCGTCTGGTGGATGAAGTGAACCGTGAAGATCTCTGGCGTGAGGCCGCCCAGGCACTGGGGGTGAAGAACATCCCCAACAACACCTCGCGGGGAACAGAGCGTTTCTTTGACGGTGTGGTGTTTGACCCACAGGATCCGCAGGCTTACCTGAACAGCCTGAAAATCAAAAGGGTCTAGCTGAATAGCTTGATTGGGCCAAGTTCCTCACCTTCTTTCGCAGGAAGTCCATGGCTTACCGTTTCCTTGTTCGAATCTCTCGCACAACAGGGATCCTGCCTACCTGTGGGATCCCACGAGGTCGAAAAAAGCTGTGCCGAGCTTTCTGCCCAAACGATGGAAAGTTGATGGATGCTATGAGCCTCGCACTTTTTGAATAACTTTGAATGCTATGTTGAGGATCGGCTATGTTGGCTCTACTTCACGTTCCGCGCGAACTCTTCAGGGATCCTCCTTTTGAGAGGCCGGCCCAGCCCCGCTGGGACAAGCTCATTCTCTCGATAGCCGTGGGGGCGCTGAGCTTTCTAATTGTCGTGAGAGTTTTGTTGAGTTTGCAATCCCTGTGTTTGCCCATCCAAGGAAAAGGCAAGGCCAATCCCAGTTCATGCTCTGTTTCCAACACGTTGTAGAACCCTGCGGCTGGAATGTTCTGAGAGCGCGACAACAGAGAACCTTGTAAAACCCTATCCTCCTCTAGGAGCTATGACGACGACACTTTCTTCTCCGGCAAAGTCTTCGGCAGCGAAGCTCGATTTGGCGAAGTACCGAGATCAGATTCTCCCCCCTGTGGTGGGTATTGTTGGATTCCTGCTCATCTGGCAGCTCTTGGCCAGTGCCAACCTTATTCGGCTGCCGGGGCCCTGGGATGTGTGGATGGATGAGCGCAGCCGGTATCTGATCCTGCATCCTTTGTATCGCAACAGCGACCTCGACCAAGGGCTGCTGCGCCAAACCTTGGCCAGCTTACAAAGGGTGGCCATCGGCTATTGCAGTGCCGCCTTGGTGGGCATCACACTGGGCATTTTGGTAGGAAGCAGCGTGTGGATCAACCGAGCTTTGGATCCCATTTTCCAATTTTTGCGCATGGTAGCTCCCTTGGCTTGGGTGCCCATTTCCTTGGCTGCTTTGCAGCGCAATGAGCCGGCTGCCCTGTTCGTTATTTTTATTACCTCAATTTGGCCCATTCTCATCAACACGGCTGTGGGGGTGAGACAGATCCCGGAAGACTACATCAACGTCTCCAAAGTGCTCAAGCTCTCCAAAGTAGACTTCTTTTTTAAGGTGTTGCTGCCCTCAGCCCTGCCCTACATGTTCACAGGTCTGCGCATTGGTATTGGCCTGTCTTGGCTGGCCATTATTGCCGCAGAGATTGTGATGTCGGGTGTGCCGGGGATCGGCTTTTTCATCTGGGATGCCTACCAGCAGAACTACGTTACGGAGATCATCGTTGCCGTCATCTACATCGGAGCGGTGGGATTGCTTTTGGATCGCCTGATGTCTGTTTTGCAAAACAAGATAGCCAACCAATGATGTGTTGGATGTGTTGTCAGTATGTGGTTGGTTTGAGGCTAGACGGGTGATAGGTTGGGAGGTTTTCTGTGTCTGTATTGGTCAGTGTGGAGCAGGTGGAAAAATCTTTTGCTCTGCCCGGAGGGCAGGAATACCTTGCTCTGAAAGGGATCGATCTGCAAATCCATCGAGGGGAGTTTGTCTCCTTAATCGGCCACTCTGGCTGTGGCAAATCCACCCTGTTAAACATGGTGGCGGGTCTGTCTTTGCCGACAGGGGGGATCGTAGCTTTGGATGGACATACCATTACGGCTCCCGGCCCCGATCGCATGGTGGTGTTTCAGCATTACTCGCTTTTGCCTTGGCTAACGGTTCGGCAAAACATTGCGCTAGCGGTGAATGCCGTTCTTAAAAACCATTCTCCGGCGGAGCGTCAGCAGATCGTGGAAGAGCACATTGATCTGGTGGGCTTGCGCCACGCAGCAGATAAGCTCCCAGCCCAATTGTCCGGGGGTATGAAGCAGCGGGTGGCCATTGCCCGTGCCCTGGCTTTGCGGCCCAAAGTGTTGTTGTTGGATGAGCCATTTGGCGCTTTGGATGCGCTCACGCGCGGGAACTTGCAAGAGCAGTTAATGCGCATCTGTGAAGAACATCAGATGACCACTCTCATGGTCACCCACGATGTGGACGAAGCGGTTCTTCTGTCAGATCGTGTGGTCATGCTCACCAATGGGCCGGGATCCCGAATTGGGAACATTTTAACCATTGATATTCCTCGGCCCCGCCGTCGGCTGGAGGTGGTCAACCATCCCAGCTACTACAGCTACCGCAGCGAGATCATCTACTTTTTGAACCAACAAAAACGCATCAAGCAATGGCGTGCTCGCCGCAGCACTGTGGTGGCCAGGCATGGCTTGGAAAAGATCAACCTGGAGATTGGCTTTGTGCCCCTCACTGCCTGCGCTCCGTTGGCTGTGGCCAAAGAAAAAGGGTTCTTTGCCAAACACGGCTTGGAAGAAGTGAATTTGGTGCGGGAAACCAGTTGGCGAGGGATCCAAGACGGCATTCGGGAAGGTTATCTGGATGCGGCCCAAATGCCCGCCGGTATGCCGGTGTGGATGTCCTTGGGTGGAGGGGATAACCCGCCTCAGCCGGTGGTTACGGCCCTCACCTTGACCCGCAACGGCAATGCCATCACCTTGCATAAGCGGTTCTACGAGCAAGGGATCCACACCCTCAGCCAGTTGAAGGCTTACATTCTGGGTAGTCCCAGCCGTCGGCTTACCTTTGGGGTGGTGCATCCCAGCTCTATGCACAATTTGCTGTTGCGCTATTGGCTGGCAGCCGGCGGGATCCACCCGGATCACGATGTGGTACTGAAAACGCTGCCCCCGGCTCAGATGGTGGCCAACCTGACAGCCGGCAACATCGATGGCTACTGTGTGGGAGAGCCCTGGAATTTGCGGGCAGCCCTGGAGGGCAGTGGCTTTACGGTGGCTACAGATCTGGAGATTTGGCTGGGCCATCCCGGCAAAGTGTTGGGGGTGCGAGAAGATTGGGCCAGGGCCTACCCCAACACCCACATTGCCTTGGTCAAAGCGCTGTTGGAAGCCTGTCGCTACTGCGAAGATCCGGCCCATCACGACGAGATTCGCGAGCTGCTCAGCCGCCGCGCCTACCTGAGCACCGACCCATCCTACATTCATCTGGGGGATCCCCAGCGCCTAATCTGTGACTTGGACAGGCCGATGCGGGAATATGCCCACCACCGCTTCTTTCTGGGAGCCGGCAACCGTCCCAGCCGCACCGAGCATCTGTGGATGATGACCCAAATGGCCCGCTGGGGGGATCTGCCCTTCCCTCGCAACTGGGTGGAGATCGTGGAGCGGGTGTGTCAGGTGGGGGTATTCAGTACGGCAGCCCGCGAGCTGGGGCTGGATGTGTCTTACCAGCGGCAGCCCATTCAGTTGTTCGATGGGATCCCCTTTAATGGTGAGGATCCCCTGGCCTACCTCAACAGTTTGGCGATTAAGCACGATATTTATGTAGCCGAGGTTGCTTTGGATCGTCGTCCTGTGTTGCTCTAGATACCCACTTGGGCGCCCTTGCAAAAGCACATTCCCCGTTGTGAGAAAATCATGAGTTGGAGCACCCTACGATGACTGCCCTCTTGACAACCTCTACCCCAGCGAACGTAGCCGCAGAACCCTACCTAAGCCTTGAGAATGTCAGCAAGACCTACTCAACTCCCAAGGGGGATTATCCCGTCTTGCGAGATATCAACCTCAGTGTGAACGAGGGAGAGTTTGTCTGCTTGGTTGGGCATTCCGGCTGTGGCAAAACCACCCTGCTGAATATGGTTTCCGGATTTGCCCAGCCCACCAGTGGCTCGGTGAAGCTGAAAGGGCAGCCGATTACAGCTCCTGGCCCGGAGCGCATGGTAGTGTTTCAAGGGTATGCCCTGTTGCCCTGGCTCACAGTTTATGAAAACGTCTATTTGGCCGTTCGGTCGGTATTTCCCCACAAGAGCCAGTCGGAAAAGCATCGAATTGTGGAAGAACATTTGGATTTGGTGGGGCTGGGGGAAGCCGCTCAGAAATATCCCTCGCAAATTTCGGGAGGGATGAAACAGCGGGTAGCCATTGCTCGTGCGTTGGCCATCCGTCCAGAAGTGCTGATTTTGGATGAACCCTTCGGGGCCTTGGATGCCATTACCAAAGAGGAGCTTCAAGAGGAGCTGTTGCGCATTTGGGATGAACATCGCTGCACGGTTTTGATGATTACCCACGACATTGATGAGGCGCTGTTTTTGGCCGACCGCCTGGTGCTGATCGCGCCAGCGGGACGGAGTCCTTTGACCAATGGCCCTGCAGCCACCATCGGGCAGATCGTGACCATCCCCTTCCCGCGCCCTCGGGATCGCGAGCGGATTCTTGAAGATCCGCAGTACTACCGCCTGCGCAACTCGGTTCTCAGCTATCTCTACGGCCATGAGGCCAACCCAGAGGCGGCTTGCCGATGAGCCGATAAATCAAACCTAGAGCAGTTGGCGGAGCGAGAGGGTGACCAGGCAGCCGGAACCCCTTGGCCGTCAGGGGCAGCGCTTGGGCAGGCGATCCGCAAACCTCTCTTGGAACTCGCCCACAACATTGCGCAACCGCTCGTCCAAAACGGCCAGCGTCTGGGATGCGATCTCGTCCGGCACGCCGCCGAAAAACGCCTCCGCAATGCCCCCGGCAATGCAGGCCATGGTGTCTGCGTCTCCACCAAGGGAGATGGCGTTGCGCACCGCGTCTTCAAAACCGTCTGCCTCTAGGAACGCGATGATCGACTGGGGCACCGAGCCCTGACAGGAGACATCGAAGCAGTAGTGCTCCCGGATATCGTCCAGCCGCTCGGATAGGCAGTATCCGAACTCTTGCTCGATGTACGTCTTGATGTCGGCCTTGGTGTACCCTGACCGGGCGAGAAACACGGCGGCTGCCGTAGCCTGAGCGCCGCGGATGCCCTCCGGGTGGTTGTGGGTTACCTCGGCACTGGCCCGCGCCTGGGCCAGCACTTCTTCCAGCGTGTTGCAGGCGATGCCAATGGGGCTAACCCGCATGGCGGCTCCGTTGCCCCAACTGTAGTACGGCTCACGGCAGCGATGCTCGGCCCAGTGGATGAAGCTGCTCCCGTACCCAGCCTCTGGGTAGGCGTGGAAGTACTCATGGTACCAATCGACGTAGCTACCGCCCCGCAGCAGCCGCTCGGCCACAGCGACCGTCAGAACCGTGTCATCGGTAAATTGGCTGGCCTCGACGAACAGCGGAAAGTTCTTCGTTTTGGTGCCCGAGTGCTCATGGACAGAGCCGATAACATCCCCGGCAATGGCTCCCAGCATCAGTACCCTCTCCTTTTTCTTTTCCCAGTTCTCAATCTCCCGGTTCTCAATCTCGCCGTTTCCGAAAAGGCTCGCCCGCCCATCCAATTCTGAATCCGCACCCCTAGGCAATCAAGCGGCGCACCGCCCGAAGCAGCTCCGCGGGGGGAGGAGAGTTGGGATCCCAGCGAATTTCCAACTCAGGTGAGTCTTTGAGCACTTGAGGAGGGCCGGGCGAGGTGTGCAGGATGGCCACACAGCGCAAATTGCCCCGGTCTCGACAAAACTCGTGCCAGAGAGGGATAGCCTCGGGATCCCGGCTGACCACCAGGTAGTGGGAGCAGGCTTCCAGGATCGGCTGCTTTTGCGGATCCACCTTGCCGCCCACATCCACAATCACCAAACTCTTTTGCCGGCGCAAAGCCAGAATGGCCTGGGCATGGAAGCCAAAAAACTCAGGGGTTGAACGGCCCCGGTACCGCTGCTTGAGGGCTTCGGCCTGTTCTAGGGGTAAGTCCAGAGTCCAATTGCCTTCCCCATCCCAATGGGCCCGTTGCAGATAAATATCGGGATGCTCCGGCAGCAGAGCTTCGAAGAGGGCGCGGGCAAGACGGCTTTTGCCACTGTCGGGGGGGCCCACCACCATCACCGCCGCTGCCAATTCTGTTCGCGTCAGCGGGCCGTAGGCCTTGCCCGGCCTTCCCTGCACCCAGGGGATGACCTGGCCCACCCGCACTTCGGGGGTATGGCTGGAGACCACCACCGCGCCCAAGCGTGGGTCATAGCAGGCCACCCAACGGGTGAAGTGGCACTCATGCACCAGCCAGCCATACAGCCAAATGGGGGCCCGCCCCGTCAGAACCACCCCCAACTGGGCATTGATCCCTGCAGGCAGCCGAAGCTGAGCCAGATCCTCTGGGAAAACCAGGCGATCCGGTCGGGTCAGCTCAATTTCGATGACCTGAAAAGACAGTTCCGAAGAATGGGATCTTCGAGGGTCCAAGGACTCCGTCCCGCTGGCGCGAGCGGCCAGACAGCCGGAAAGCAAATGCAGTGCCACAGCAGCCATGGGCAGATTTGACGAGACAGGTTGACTTCAGTATGGAAGAGATTGGAAGTGGAAGGTTCCAACTCATGTCAGAGTGGTCAGGCTCTCACTTGCGCCTTGCTCCAAGAAAACCCCTGGCCTGGAGTGCCATCAACTGGTCAACCCAAAAACCGAGGGAACTGTCGGATGAGCCGATTTGAGCTGCCTTTGACGGTAGAGGTGTTGCGCTGGCTGGCCGGCGGGCAGTTGGCGGAGCGCCTGGAGCGGGCCGTGCGCCTGTGGGTGTTGCTCGATTGCTTGTATGGCGAGGAGGGATGGCGGGATCTGCCGGAAACGTTTGGCTATACCCACATTCGGGATCGCTTGCTCTCACCACGGCACCCCAAGCAGGATCTGGCACAAGGGATCCCTTCACCCTGTCCTGATGTTGACTGCATTTGCTGGAAACCCTTGAGGTTTTGGCTGAAGGATCCCAACCTATTGGCCGCCTTAAAAGCAGAAGTTCCGGATCTGGAAGCGCTGCTATCTGCTCAACCCTTTCACAAGACCCATCGCACACTGCGCAAAGAGCTGGATTACCTGGCTGCCCGGGGTTGGCTGCAACAAATTCAGGCCAACTCTAGGCGGAGAGATAATTTTCGCTGCCGTGCGCCGGGGGATCGTCCCCAACTGCCCGTATCTTCATCGGCTTTGACCTTATCGGGCCATCAACTGGAACAGATCTATCACATCCTCAGCGATGTGGCCTTTGTGCATCCAGATGTCCAGGTTTTGCTGGATGAAATCTGGGAAAATCAAAGGACTCCGTCCCGCTGGCGCGAAAGGACTCCGTCCCGCTGGCGCGATCAGCACTCGCAGCGGCGGCTTTTTGTCTGGTTTGAGTACATCCTCTCGGACGAACAGCAAGAACGGGTGGATGAATATCAAAGCCAGCTAGAAGCCCTTTGGGCCAACCCAGAAGCAGGGGTGATCGGTTTTGACTACGCCACCCGCCAACATGGGATCCGGCGTATTCTCACCTATCCGGTCTGCCTGTTTTATGCCCGCCGCGCCAAGTATCTGGCAGCCTTTGGCCAGCTCCCCACCCCCGAGGGATCCCTGGGCTGGCACAATTTCCGCTTAGATCGGATCCAGTCTGAGCGCCTGGCGGTGATTCCCTGGGACGCTCCTTCCATTCCGCCAGAGCTGGCAATCCGCAAACGGCAAAAGAAGCTGCCCAGCCCAGAGGAAGTCCAAGCAGCATGGGAAGAAGCCTGGGGATCCGATTTTTACCTGCCCAAGGCATTGTTGATCCTTCGATTTTCCCCGGAGTTTGCCCGTCGCTATGTGGAAAGCACAGTGCGACATCCCACCTTCCAGCCCATTGCCTACGAGCGGATCCCGGCTTTGGTGCAGCAGGCAGTGGCGGATGTGCGGGAACGCCAACAGATTTTGAACATTCTCCGGCAAAGGCCGGCCAGCGACCGCTATTTTCGGGCCTGGGTGCGGGTGGGAGATACCAATTTCACCATGCGTTTGCGCGACTGGCGGCCCAACGGCGAGGTGATCGCGCCACTGGCCTACCGGGAACAGATGGCTCGGGAAGCCCAGGCAGAGCTGCAGTCTTATCGCCCCGACCTGAAGCTTTCTTGACCTTCCTGCCCATGACCACCCTCTACCTAACCGAGCCGGGGACTGTGGTTCACTGCCAAAACCAAACCCTGCTCATTCGCCGCCGTGGTCAAGAGCAGCTTTGCCGCCTTGCGGAGGTGGAGCTGGTGGTGGTGTTGCCCGGGATCCAATTGACCAGCGCAGCTTTGGCCCAACTGCTGGATCGAGGCATCGAAACCATTTTTTTGCGTGCGGATGGCGGTTTTCGCGGTCGCCTGCAGGGATCCTTCTCCACCAACTCTGAGATCCGTCTGGCCCAGTATCAGCGGGCCTACTCCCCCTGGGGGCTGAGGTGGGCCAAGGTGATTGTGCGCGGCAAGATTCGCAACCAACGGGCAATTCTACAACTGCACAACCGGGCTACCCGCGGCCAAATTGCCCCCTTACAGGAGGGTATTGATGTTATCGCCGCCTACCTGCAACAGTTGGATCGCTCCGTGTTCGAATGCCCACTGGACACTGCAGAGTTGGAAAACAAGCTGGAACAGTCGTGGTTGCCCCTGCTGAATCTCAAGGAAGACAGTCTGCGGGCCTACCCTTTGGATGCCGCGGCCAAGAAGCAGGCCAAAGTCTTCGGGGGGCCTCCCCCCTATGAGCCGCCGGACTACCTGATCTTCTGAGGCTCTGATACATTTACGCTGAACACTGCTGAACATCACTGTTCAACTATGCAGCGATAGCATTCTGTTTGTTTCCAAACAGAATGGCGGTATCCCGCAAAGCTTTGAGTAGAATACCCAAAGCGCAGTTTCCGTGTCGTCTTACTACCAATTTTCTGCTTTGCTTTGGCTACCATGTTGGCAGACTCGAAAGTAAACAGAAAGATCAACTGGTAGTAATCCGTACCGAACATATTATACATTATTTTCAGTATAGTTGAGCTTATTATTGACTAGAGTCATGCTCCACCGGGCCGAAATTGTAAAGTTTTGTGCGCGATCTGTCGGGGCGAGCCATCACCAGCCTGACTCTGCCGGCACAAGATTTTAAGGGAAACTTTAGATCTTTTGCCCCGATTGGCCCAAAAACGTGACACAATGGCCGTAGCAAGCTCAATTTCCCCGCTTGCGCTTGGCCGCGAGGACAATGTTAATATCTGTGTCGAGGAATCTCCGTACTCCCTCGCGAACGCACCTTGAAAACCTCATGAATTCAGGCTTTTCCGAGGGTAGGGTTGATCCCTACCTTTTCCCCGCAAGGGGACGGAAACAAGCAAGGTCGGTACTTGTCTTTCGACTTTCCCTTCAGCGTTGATCCCTACCTTTTCCCCGCAAGGGGACGGAAACGTTGGGTCAGACTATTCTAAGGTGATGTCCCATGTTTGCTGGTTGATCCCTACCTTTTCCCCGCAAGGGGACGGAAACGTTGGGTCAGACTATTCTAAGGTGATGTCCCATGTTTGCTGGTTGATCCCTACCTTTT
>NZ_JBSSBO010000051.1:0-20343 GCF_054058915.1 Thermostichus sp. MS-CIW-41 | reverse complement strand
AAACAGAAAGATCAACTGGTAGTAATCCGTACTGAACATATTATACATTATTTTCAGTATAGTTGAGCTTATTATTGACTAGAGTCATGCTCTCACCGACCGGCGGAAGATGGCTGTTGAGATTATTCTCAACAAACAGGCCGGCAATTCCAGCTCTGGGTTTGGCTTGGTCTCTAGCGAGGGCCGTAGGTTGTCCAATAGCCGCGTCCTTGTCTTTTGGCTGCATCGGCAGCTTCAGTAAGAATGGGGCCGTACTTCAAGCCATCGGTTTGTGGCGACAACAGGCCATGCCCCAAAAACAGCATTTCCTGGTTGATGAGGGTATTGGCTTGCCAAACGTAGGCAGGCAAGGTGGGAGTAGGGGCTAGGGCAGGATCCAACTCCAAAAACACCTCACGTCCCAGCAGAGCAGTCTGCAGATATTGGCCGGCATTGTAAACTGCCAGAGGGGTTTGTCCGCGCAACTCCGTCCAGTTGGGGTTGATCGGGTCAGGCAAGGGATCGATCCCGATCAGTTGCACCAGCCGCAAATTCAAGTCTCCTTCAAGCTGGACAACCAGGGTGTTGTAGTTGACCACCCGAACCACGGTTGCACGTTTGAGGTCGCGCAGATCTGGACGCGCCACCAATGTTAAAGCCCAACCGGGCAATGTCGAGAATATCAAAGGCAAGGCCAGAAAGCTGCCCAGCTTGATCAGGCTCCGTCCATTGGATACAAGCGAGGATCTGGAGCCGGGGGAAGTCGGAGCAGAACGCAGGGATTTTTGCAGCATGGACTTTAGCCGTTGCATGGCGGACTTGACGATAGGGATGGTTCGCATGCTTAACCTTTGGATCTCACACCGCCCTCACACCGCCGCCTACTGGGCTTCAACGCGGGATCCGGCTCACCTGCCGTCACTCTACAAAAAATTGGGGCAGATGGGTCAGGTCTGGAAAATCTCTCTCGATTTTTGTCTTGATTTTTAGATGTGCTACCCATCCGGTCAGCAGTTGTCAGCGCTGACAACCTGTGGTTGGTCATTTCGATTCAAACTGGGACACTGTACCCACACCTAAAACATGCATGAAACATGCATGGGGCCACAGGGCTTTTCTCAGCTGCCCAGGCGTCTCACCCTAAACTGAAGTGACTAAGTCCTTCCGAGCAGCAGGATTGTCTTTTGGTCTTCTCTCTTTGCGAAGGAAAGGGGGAGTGCTTGGAAACCTTTTCAATTCAGTTTGAAACAATTACGGTTGTCCAACTCTCAAATCTCTCAAAAGCGCAGCCCCTAGAGGGTAGCAGGGTTCTTTTCGACTGCTTCGGACAAGAGGGAGTTGACCAGCACGGTTACCAACCCCAGTCGATTGCCTGCCAAAATATCCGTCAACAGGCGGTCTCCCACCATAGCCACTGCTTCTACCGGCAAGCCCATCTGGGCTACGGCCCGCCGCAAGGCCCGCCGTGAGGGTTTCCCAGCGCGGTGAATGTAGGGCAGGTTCAGGCTTTCTCCGATTTGTTGGATGCGGCTGCGATTGAGGTTGTTGCTCACCAGCCAAATTTGAAAGTGCGGACGCAACTGCTCCAGCCAAGCAGCCACAGCGGGATCTACCTCAACCTGTCGGCTCGGCACCAGTGTACCGTCTACGTCAAAGATGATGCCTTTTACCTGCCAGGCCCACAGGTCTTCTGCCCGCAACTTTAAGACAGTGCCGGCCACCACCAGATCCGGTTGCAGGAGCTTGAACCAAGGTTTGTGTACCATCCGCTCCTCGGCTAAGGACTGGGTTGAGGACTATGGTGGGATCCCTGGGCAGCTTGCCGACGCTCTTGAATAATTTGCAATTGGGCTGCCTCGTGCTCTGCTAGGGTTTTGCTGAAAATGTGAGTGCCATCGTAGCGGGCCACGAAGTAGAGATAGTCGGTCTGCTCAGGCTGCAAAACGGCTTTTAGGCTGGCCAAGCCCGGACTGGCGATGGGACCGGGGGGCAAGCCCGGGTTGAGGTAGGTGTTGTAGGGAGAGGGGGTGCGCACCTCCGCAAGGGTGAGGCGGCGATCTGGGGTTTGCCGGATATTCAAGGCATATTCCACCGTCGGATCGGCTCCCAGGGGGATCCCTTTCTTAAGCCGGTTCAGAAAGACACCTGCAATCAAAGCGCGTTCTTCCGGCACCACGGCCTCCCGCTCCACAATGCTGGCCAAGGTGACCCACTCGTGCAGAGACAGGGAAGGGGTATGTTGGCGGAACAGGGGCAGGGCCACCGCGACAAATCGCTGCAGCATGGCGTTGACCACTATTTGGGCCTTTTCTTGATCCGGCAGGGATCCCTCCACCTGTTCGATGGGGAAAAGATAGGTGTCTGGGAACAGGTAGCCTTCTAGAGAGCTCAAGTGGGGGGGCAGCCAATCGAGGGGGGGAATCACCCGGGTCACGGCAATGAAGGCATCGGCTGCCAGCCAGTTGCGCTGGGCCAGAGCCTCTGCCATTTGCTCGATGCGCCAACCCTCCGGGATGGTCAGACGTCTTTGCAGGATCCTTCCCTGCCGCAGTTGCTGGGCCACGGCCAGCATGTCCTGGTTGGGATCCAAAGCGTAGGTGCCCGCCTGAAACACCCAGTCGCGCCCGAAGGTGCGGCTCCACAGCTCCCAAGCCAGAGCTGAGCGAATCACCCCTGCTTGGCGCAGTTTTTGCCCGATCAGACGGCTGCTGCTGCCCGGCTGGATTGTTACTTGGATCGGTTCTGGGCCGCCCACCGGCTGGAGCCAGGTCTGCCACTGCCAGTAGCCCAATCCCCCGACCAGAACCAACAGGAAAATCAAGCTCTGCAAAAGACGCCGACCCCAGCGTTCGCGTAAGCGTTGCGTAGCAACATGGGGTGACCTGGGTATAGCGCCTTGGGCAGCAGAGCATTTGGGCAAGACGGGATCCTTTTGGGCCGAATGCTGAACGTAAACTACCCGACACCAACCGCTAGGCGGTACGGAGCGGGCTTTTAGTAGCCCTGCAGTTAGCAAGCCAACCACGAGCCTCTGGGGTGGTTTACAGCACCCCCAATCGACCGTTACCAGTGCCTTAAACAACCGTTTCTGGTGTCCGCAGTATTGTTATAGCATTCCTCCCGACACCGACCCTACGGGTACAGTGCGGGGCTCCTGCAATTTCTAGCTGATCTGTCATTGCCTTTCCCTCCAAACGGCCTGAGCACACCCTTGAGCCAGGCTATCCTTCGGACTCAATCCTGGCTAGGGCGTCGCCGGACTCTCAAGGCCGATTTCCCCCCTAACTTGGGATCAACTCTCCTGGGCTGGGGATCCCGTTGTTCTCGACCGTCCGCTGTCCGATCCAAGTGCCGATGGGTTCTCCCTGCACCACTCGATAAATATTGCCAGGGGTAGTCAGGTCAAAGACCACGATGGGCAATTGATTTTCCTTGCAGAGGGCGATGGCGGTGCTGTCCATAACCCGCAGATCGCGGTTCAGCACATCCTGATAGCTGAGGACATCGTAGCGGCGGGCCTGAGGGTGAGTCTTGGGATCCGCATCGTAAACTCCGTCCACCTTGGTGGCTTTGAAAATCACCTCGGCATCGATCTCCGCCGCCCGCAAGGCCGCAGTGGTATCGGTGGTGAAGAAGGGGTTGCCAGATCCTGCCCCAAAAATCACCACCCGCCCCTTTTCCAGGTGACGAATGGCGCGGCGACGAATATAGGGCTCCGCCACCTCCTGCATGGCGATGGCCGTCTGCACCCGGGTGGGGATCCCGGCTCGCTCAATGGCATCCTGCAGGGTTAAGGCGTTGATGACGGTGGCCAGCATCCCTACGTAGTCGGCAGAAGCCTGATCCATCCCTTGGGCAGCCGCCTCTTTGCGCCCGCGCCAGATGTTACCCCCTCCCACCACAATCGCCACCTGCACACCGGCCCGTACCACTGAGGCCACTTCGCCGGCAATGGACTTCAAGACCTCGGGGTCGATCCCGTAGGGGCGCTCCCCCATCAGGGCTTCACCACTCAACTTCAGTAGAATCCGTCGATATTTCATGCTTATCCGCTCCGGCCCACCCCTGCATACGATAGCAGGTTTGTTGAACTAGCTCCGCTCACAGGATTGACCGACAGAGCATCTCGACAAAAACAACCTTACTGCTGTTCTTCGCCAGCGCTGGCCTCGTTGTCGCGGGGGGCAGAACGGAAGCGGCGGCCATTGCGAGCACGACTTTTTTGGAACTGTTTGGCATATTCGCGGTTGCGCTCGGCTTTTTCCCGCTTCAGATTGCGTTTTTTGGCCATGCTGGTTTTCCTGACCGGTTGTCCGGACTCAAGTGAAGGTCCTCAGTTTGAAGTGTCAAAGTGAGGCGCTCTTAATCCTATCACGCTTTGCCGAAGCCATCCTGAAGCCCTCTGCTCAGCCGGCTATGGGCAGGGATCCCCACAACAAGACTAGGCCCATCACAACAAACCCCACGCCTGCCAGGGTTTTGATCCAGCGAGGTGGGATCAGGCGGGCCACCCAAGCTCCTGCCCACACCCCAATTAGGCTGGTGCTGATCAAAGCAGCAGCAGCGCCCAAAAAGATTACCCCAGCGTTTTGCGAGCGGGCACTGAGGAGCAGGGTCGCCAATTGGGTTTTATCGCCCATTTCGGCCAGCAGAATCGAGCCAAAGCTCACTAGGGCGGCCCGTCCGGCCATTTGCCGTAGCAAAAAAGACGGGGTTCGGCTGTCGTTGTCTTGGATCAACACGTTCCTCGGTTGTTCTCCACTCTGTCCTGCCGGGTTGGCATCGGCTGCTCAGGGAGGCTAGCCCTCTGGGAGCTTGTTCCCCCGCCACTCCTGCCATAATACATAGCCCCCGATCACCAGGAACCCTGCACCCGCCAACCATTGTAGCCAGCCCGGGGGAATGACTTGGCCCAGACCTTCTCCCAGCACCACGCTGAAAAAACTGGCGGTCACCAAGGCACCGGCGGAACCGAAAAAGATCGCCCAAGGAGATTGGGATTGGGCACTCATGAGCAAGGTTGCCAACTGGGTTTTATCGCCCATTTCCGCCACAAACACGGTTAAAAAAGTAACAAGCCAGAGCTGCAGCGGGGATCCCTCTGGGAGATTGCCGTCGGAAGAGGGGGGGTTAGGGAGGGGCGGTGTCGTCGGAAGTCCAATCTCGGGGGCGGAAGACAAGGCCAAACTCTCCCCGGCAGGCTGGAAATCCACAGCGGATCCATCCCCGTAGAGATAGTGCTGCCCAACGGCCAAGAAGCCAAAACAGAGAGCCGAGGACAAGGCAATCAACCCCAAGCCCAGGGCCATTTGCCCCTGCCAAGAACGCGGCGCAGCCATGGCGTCAGATCCTAACCACCGACATGCAGCTTATCCTGTTTTCAGCCGCTTCTGGAGGAGACAAGGGCGCTAGAGTAAACGCTAGAGTAAAAGAATCAGGGGCGTTGGCCGAGCGGTTTAGGCAGCAAACTCATAATTTGCCTTACACAGGTTCGATCCCTGTACGCCCCATCGGGAATTGCTGGACAAGGTTTCTGGGTTGAGGGCTGTCGACAGCGGGCCAAGTCGATCTCAATTCCCAAACTGGGAGGGCGGACATAGGACTGCGTTCCGCTAACGCGACCGAGGTCACTCTGGGCTGAGAGAGAACCGGTTGGGCACAGTTTCAAAGACGCGGGTTCAGCTCCGTGCGGGATCCCGTATCTCCAGAGCGAGGGATCCAACGCTCAGGCAAGGTGGTGGGGGATCCCCATTGGGACTGGAGCTGGCTGAGGAATTGTCCCTGCTGGGTGCGAAAGCCGACCAGATCGGATCCGCCATTCATCAGGGCAAACCAGATGTCCCCCTGCTCGGTTGGCAATACACCCGCCAAGGTGCTGACGCTACTCAAGGTGCCCGACTTGGCAATTAGGATCCCTGGTAACAGCCGCCGTTCCAACACCCCCACATCCTGGCCGACGACGGCAAAAGCATCGGCAAGAGAGAGCCCCTGCTCCTCCAGAAGAGATTGGATCGCTCGAAGCAAAGCTACATTGGCCCGCGGAGAAATGCGGTTTTCCACCCCCAACCCGGAGCCGTTGATCAGTTGCAGCTCTTCTGCCGGGATCCCGGCGATGGCCCGGGCAATTTGGGCCACTTGGTCAGCACCCCCCACTGCATCGGCCAACATCTCGGCCATGGAATTGTTGCTGTAGAGGTTCATCAGCTTGACCAAGTGAATGAGGGGGGGCGATTCATGTCTGAGCAAAACCTGGGCGGCAGGCGGGATCTGCTGGGCAACCCGTACCGAGCCCAAAATCTCCACCTGCGGTCTGTGTGTGCCGGGGGGTAAGGTTTGAAATTGGGCCTCCGCCTCTGGCGGCCAGCGCCGCGCATCCAGCCCCTGCCGCAACAGGGATCCCGATTGCGCCACATCCCGGGAAAAGTTCATGTAAAAGCGGCCCACCACCACCAGATCCCCGCGCACCTGGCGGATCCCATAGGCATTGAGCAGGTTGCCGACGGAGAAGGCTTCCTCCCAGACAAACAAGGGATCCTCCTCCCCCAGAACCCAGAGATCCCCCTGTAGAACTCCCTCAGCAGTTAAGGGGCCAGTGGCCAGCCAGGTGGTAACAAAGCGGTGCTGCGGGCCAAAGTGCTGCAAAGCGGCCAGGGTCGTTGCCACCTTGGTCAAAGAAGCAGCCGGCAAGGGTGTGGATCCCTGATGCTGTCCCAAAACAAGGATTCTGTCCCGCTGAGGCGAAGGATCCTCCATCTGCAGCCAAACCCCCTGAGCTGTGGGCGAAAACCCCCGACCGGCCAACTGAGCCAGATAAGTTTCCACCTGAGGTTGCAGGGATCCCTGCTCCGTCGCCTGAGAAGTGGGAGACAAACTCAGCAACAGAGTGGCCGCCGAGAGCAGCCCAACCCAGCTCGAAACCAGCCGCCTACCGGGCCAGCCCCACAGATGTCGTTCGTGCCGTGGCGTCAGCGTTGCGGAGCAACAGTGTTGTGTAGCACCATGGGGTGCCGCAGGCATAGCACTTTTCACGGAAAACACCCTCTAAACATCCCGGCAACCGAGGGGGCATCAGCTCGTCAATTCCCAGCCACCCTCTTCCACAGGCTCTACATCGATGGTGCCGGGGGGCGTTTGCCGATAAAAACGTCCGTCTGCAACAAACAGCGGCTCTCCACAATTGGGGCAAAAGAAATGGCTGCCCTCAATGGCTTGCGATTCCGACCCACACACCGGGCAGCGATCCGTCGTGATCCAGCGGCGCGCCCACCAGCGAAAGGCCAGGAGCACCAACACCGGCAAGGACAGCAAAAGCAGCAACAGGGCCACCAATCCAGTGACCAGCCACCCCAGCCCGACACTGGTCAGCAAAGCTGCCAACGCCAGGGATCCCAGCCAGAACCCCCAGCCACCCAGAGAAATGGAATAGGTTTTGGGCTGCTCAAACCGCATTTTCGTTTTCCTTCCCCGATCACTACGCTTGCCAACGCTGTCAGGATGCCGCGGGCCTTTTCTTGAGTATGTTAGCCTAGGCGCGCCCGAACACCAGAAACAGTCCGCCACATGGCTCTGCTCTGTAGGCTAGCTCATCCCGGATGGATGAGGGATTGGGTTTCCCGCACCCTTCCCGAGGCTCTCCCGGCAGCCCATGCGCCTCAGTTGCGTCCCTGTTCTATTGGGCCTGAACTGAGCCTGAACGATGTCTTCAGCAACCAAGTCGGGTGGTGTCGTCATAAATGAAGTTATTATCAATTACAGAACTTATTGACTGTTACGGCGACGTTGCCCAACAGCGGAGGGGCGGCATCATGGTCTACACCGAAGAGGCGTTCAAGGCAGAGCTCAATGCCAAAGGCTGGCGAGCCACTCGGCAGCGGGAGATCATCCTGCAAACGTTTCAAAACTTGCCTGAGGGCACGCATCTGAGCGCGGAGGAGTTGCACAAAAAGTTGCGGGAAGAAGGCCACAACATTAGCCTTTCCACCATTTACCGCACCGTCAAGCTGATGTCCCGCATGGGCATTTTGCGAGAACTGGAACTGACCGAAGGGCACAAACATTACGAGATCAACCAGCCGGCCCCCCACCACCACCACCATCTGGTGTGCGTCAAGACCAACAAGGTGATCGAGTTCAAAAACAACGCCATTCTTAACATCACCCAGAAGGTGGCGGAAAAGTACGGTTTCAAAGTGTTGGATTGCCAGCTCACCATTATTGGTATCAGCCCAGAAGGGCAGCGCTCGATTTTGTAGCCAAAAATTCCCAAAGCTCAGGTTCTCATGCTTTCCCAGAAGGGGAACTGTACTGGGCTGGGGAAGGATGGGGATCCCGTCAACGGGAGGAAATGCCAGAATAGCTCCCGTGAGGCCAATCGGCAGTCGGCAACCGAGGCAACAGTTGAATGGTTGATGAATAGTTGATCTTCTTCACCCCACTAGATCCGGGAGAGGGCCATGAACGAACAGGAAGTGGTGCAGTGGCTGGAGCAGGCGCTGGCCAATCCCCACCTTAGGTTACAGGCCAAAGCCCAACCGCTCCGGGACAGCCCCAAGGCTTATGCCCTTGTCATTATGATCAACCGTCCTGCCGGCCTTTCTCTCAACTACGAGGAGTTGACGGCCTGGTTCCAGAAGGCGATTCCCACTCGCTACCCCCAAGTCAAACGGTTGGCCCTCTACAGCCGCCCCATGGGCCAGCAGGCTGCCGACTGGAAAACTCAGGTGAGGCTGGATCCGGAGCCGACAACGACCAGATGGGATCCCGGGATGGAGTTCTCAGAGAGTCTGGATCTAAGCCGCTACTGCTTTGTCAGCAATCGCCAGTTGCTTACCGCCGACCTTCCTCAGCCGCCTGGTTTGCTCCGCCAGGCGGTTTTGGGTTTTCACGGCCTCACTTCTGGGCAAAAGCAGGAGGTTCTGCCCCTCCTGCCCACCTTGTTTCGCAATCCCAGCGCCGTCTCGACGGTGATGTTATCGGTGGAAGCGGCCTTGTGGCTGGAGCCTCTGAAAAGCCTGAATCCTCACGAGCTGCGTCTATTGAGCGTTTGGCTGAGCCGCTATTGCTTCAACCCCAGCCGCACCCTAGCGGAATTGGATCCCGCCACCTCAGGTCTCAAAACCGGACAAACCAAGCGCAGCTACCGCGCCCCTCAGGTGGGGGTTTCGCTAATGTTGGCCAGCTTTGCCGGCAACCTGACAATGGCCGCAGGCGTGACTCTGAGCCTGTTGTTTGGCATGGTGTTTGTGCTTTTCCTGGCCATCTTGGGCGTCTCAGAGGGGGGATTTTCCTTGGGCTTTTTCATCCTTGCCATTCTGCTCACCCTCGCCTTCAATGCCCTGATCTTCTTTTTGTCCCCTTGGCTGATGGACTGGATCCAGCACAGCCTCTATGGCACCGAGTGGGTAAGCTTGGCGGAAATTGGGCGTCGCAGCCCAGAGAGTGCAGAGGTGATTCAACGGGTTTGCCGCCAGTACAAGCTGAAGCAGCCGAAGCTGGGGCTGATCCGCGACCAAAACCCCACCGCCTTCACCTATGGCAGCCTGCCGGACACGGCCCGCATTGTTGTCAGCGAAGGATTGTTCACCTACTTGGAAGATGAGGAGGTGGCTACAGTTTACGCCCACGAGCTGGGGCATGTGATCCACTGGGATTTCGCCGTCATGACCCTGGCTTCCACGCTGGTGCAGATTCTCTACCTTCTTTACGTCTACATGCGGGATGCGCGCGACAACGGCAAAAGGGGCAGCCTCCGCTCCCTGGCCTTGGTCGCCTACTTTTTCTACGTGGCTGGCTCCTATTTATTGCTCTATCTGTCGCGGGTGCGGGAGTACTTTGCCGATCACTTTGCCGCCGAAACCACCGGCAACCCCAATGGGCTCTCGCGGGCTCTGGTGAAAATTGCCTACGGCATTGTGCAAGAGGGAGAGCGGGAGCGGGATGAGGAAACCCGACAGCGCAGTGCTCGCCTGCTGGAAGGAACGCGGGCTTTGGGGATCTACGATGCCAAGGCGGCGGTGATGGCAGGGACGGCCTACCGGGTGGCGGCGGATCCCGGCCAGGTGGGCAGGGTATTTTTGTGGGATCTGTTTAACCCTTGGGCCTGGTGGATGGAGCTGAACTCCACCCATCCCCTCACGGGCAAACGGGTGCGGGCGCTGAGCACCTATGCGGAGCAACTGGATCTGCCGGTGGAATTCGACATGGCCGACGTGGTCGCCCAGGGCAATCAGCTCAACCGGCAACAGCTCTACGGGAACTTTCTGCTGGATATACTGCTGTTGAACGCCGAGTGGCTGGGGGCGATTGTGGGGGCGCTGCTCGGGATCCCGGCTTTGCGGATGGGCTTCTATGACATCCTTGCCGGGCTGACCCTGATGGGGGTGGGCTTGGGCCTGCTGCTGAAGATGACGGTGATGTACCCCAGTCTGGAAAACCCGCCGGCGTTGACCGTGCTGAAGGCGATGAGCAATCCCTACGCCAGCCCTCTGCGTGGGCTGCCAATGCAGTTGGAAGGGCGGGTGATCGGGCGAGGGGATCCGGGCTATCGCTTTGGCTCCGATCTCAAGTTCCAGGATGAGACAGGGATGATCTTCCTGCGCTATGCTTCCCGCTTTGGGCCGCTGGGCAACTTCCTGTTCGGGGCGTACCAGGCAGGGGGGGTAATCGGCCAAGAGGGATCCGCGGTGGGGTGGTTCCGACGGGGGGTGGCCCCTTACCTGGATCTGGCCCGCTTCCAAACCCGCCATGGCCAGCTCATCACCAGCTACCATCCCTTCTGGCAAGCTGTCTGGGCTGTGCTGTTGTTGGTGGTTGCCCTGCTGGCAATGCTGCTGTTCTAGAGGATCCCGATCCTCAGTAGCCAAAAGCTTGCCTAGGCCATTTGAGATTGGCTACTTTTGCCCACCGTTGACGCGGGCGTAGTCGTCGCTGAAGCGGACAATGTCGTCTTCGCCCAAGTACTGGCCGTTTTGCACCTCGATAATCACCAGAGGGATGACGCCGGGGTTTTCCAGACGATGCTTGGTGCAAGGGGGCACATAGGTGGATTGGTTGGCCGTGATGAGCTTTTCTTCATCTCCGCAGGTGACCTTGGCGGTGCCGGCAACGACGATCCAGTGTTCGCTGCGATGGTAGTGCAACTGCAGGCTAAGGCGATGCTTGGGCAAAACCACGATCCGCTTGATTTTGTAGCCAGGGCCCTCTTCCAGCACTGTAAAGCTCCCCCAAGGCCGACTTTCAGCATTGCTCTCGATCAGCTTGTTGAGGGTTTCGGCAGAGAGGGAAGGCGAAGGTTTTTCCAGTGAAGCCAGATTGGCATTGGGGGTTTCCAGCATGAGATGCTCTCCTTGGGAGGCCTACCTGTAGCTTATCTCAACAACCAACTCGAAGTCTGTTTGTTTATCTTTAGAACCACCAACAGATCGGCTTCAGCTCCTGGGGATCCCCAGCCAATTCGGGCTTGCCAGGGCAGTGGCTAGAATCCTGTGGAATCATGAATCATGAGTAAAGATCTCTGCAAAAAGGCCACTTCTCGATGCGTCCTTTCTCTTCTGTCCCTTCTTACCCGGTTCACATCCATGACCGCCAACGGGACACTCACTATCTGATCCAGGTGCCGGCGGATCAATACATTTTGGCCAGCGCCGAGGCCCAAGGGATCCAACTGCCCTTTGCCTGTCGCAACGGCGCCTGTACCACCTGTGCGGTGCGGGTACGGCGGGGATCCCTGTATCAGCCGGAGGCAATGGGCATCTCGCGGGAGCTGAAGGAGCAGGGGTATGGGCTGCTGTGCGTGGGCTATGCCCGCTCGGAGCTCTGGGTAGAAACCCAAGATGAAGATGAGGTGTACGAGCTGCAATTTGGGCGCTACTTCGGCCAGGGGCAGGTCAGGCCAGGGATCCCCATCGAGGATGAGTGATGTCTTCTTCGGCACCGGTTTCGTCTCAACAACTGTCGCCGGATCCCTTGCCCTCTCAACCGCGGGGCTGGCTGCTGGCAGCAGCGGCGCTGATCCCGGTGAATCTGGCCCCCAGCTTACTCTTGGCTTTGGTGGGAACGATTCAGGGTTATACCCGCTATGGTGGGGCGATCCTGCGGGATCCTCTATTTGGACTGGCGGCTCTCCTGAGCCTGGCGGCAGTGGGAGTGGCTTTTTTGGGGGAAGATTGGCGGCTGAGCCTGCCAGGGATGTTCAACTACTGGCCTTTTTTATTGATGCTGCCGGCCTTTGCCGATGCGCTGGCCTCTCGCGGTAGCGGGACGGAGTTCCATCCTGTAGGCCGTCGGCGGTTGGCCCAGGTGTTGGTGCTGGGCAGCGGGCTGATGCTGCTTTTGGGTTGGGGAGAAGTGCTGTGGGGATGGCAGGGGCACTTCTTCTGGGGGCCGGTTTGGATTACGGGGGTTGCCGGGGGAGAGCGACCGGCGGCAGCTTTTACTTCCCCCAATACGCTGGCCATCTACCTGGTGATCCACCTGTGCTTGGCAGCAGGGCTGTGGCTGGATCAGGCCGACAAAGACTGGCCGAGGGTGGTAGGGCTGGGAGCTGTGTTGGGGCTGGGATCTCTCTTGTTGCTGCTGACGGCCTCTCGCAACGGCTGGGGAGTGGGGGGGCTGGCGCTGGTGATAGGGCTGGCCCTACGGCGCTGTTGGTGGGGGATCGGGATCTTGGCCGGTCTGGGATTGGCCGGTTTGGCCGCTGCTTGGGATTGGCCGGGCTGGCGGGCTGTTGTGCCCCGATTGATTTGGAGCCGTCTGGCAGACACCTTCGATCCTCAAGCGCTCTACTTTAGTTCCACCGCTAACCGTCTGGATGCCTGGCACTTTGCCCTGCAGATGGCGCGAGAGCGGCCTTTGACGGGCTGGGGCTGGCAGAGCTTTGCCGCCCTTTATAATGCTCAGGAGCCGCCGGAGCTGCTGGGCCATTGCCACAATCTGTACCTACACCTGGCGGCTGAGGGTGGGATCCCGCTGTTGCTGGGCCATCTGATCCTGTGGGGCTGGATTTTGGCGCGGGGATGGCAAGCTTGGCGGCGCTCGCAAGAAAGCGTCCTGTTGGGGATGCTGCTGGCCTTGACGGCATTTTTTGCCTCAGGGCTTTTGGACGTGGTGATGTTGGATGGCCGCATTCACCTGCTGGTAACCTTACTCTTGGGGGCAGTTTGGGGAGCCAGCCTCGAGCAGCGCTCGACAAAGGGCCAATGCAACCAAGATCTGGGATAGCTTTCCCAAGGGGGTCACGGTTGAATGCTCCACCATGGGCATCGGCGCTGCCTGGCAATAGGGAATGACTCTTGACCTAGCAGTAAATCCAAAATCCATGGGTTCCCACCCGTAGGAAATCCTTGTGGTAAACCTGTACCGAGATGTGCTGTGGCCTCTGCTTTTTTCTGGGCTGAGAGCTGATCCAGAAACGGTCAAGATGGCCCTGCTGCGCGCCTTGCACTGGATCGATGCCACCCAGGCCACCGGGATCCTATCGGCTCTGGAGCGACTGTTTTGCTACCGGGATCCCCGGCTAGCGGTGTCGCTGTGGGGCCTTACCTTTCCCAATCCCCTTGGATTGGCTGCGGGCTTCGACAAAGATGGCCTGGCTCTGGGCGTCTGGCCCAGCCTGGGGTTTGGTTTTGTAGAGGTGGGCACCGTCACTCCTCAGCCCCAACCGGGCAACCCCAAACCTCGCCTGTTTCAACTGCCCCAAGATCGCGCTGCCCTCAATCGCATGGGCTTTAACAATCAAGGGGCGGCGGCTCTGGCCGAACGGTTGCGTCGGCTACACCAACGTCCCATCCCCATTGGAATTAACCTGGGCAAAGCCAAAATCACCCCCCTAGAAGAAGCGGCTGCCGATTACCTGGCCAGCTTCCGGCTGCTCCAGGATCTGGGGGACTACTTTGTGGTCAACGTCAGCTCCCCCAACACGCCGGGGCTGCGATCCCTGCAGGCTGCTGAGCAACTGGAGCCCATCCTATCTGCCTTACAGCGGGAAAATCAGAAGCGAAAACCCCTCCTGGTGAAGATCGCCCCCGATCTGGACTGGCCCGACATCGACAGCATCCTGGAGCTGGCCCAAGACCATCAACTGGCCGGGATTGTGGCCACCAACACCACCCTCCGCCGCGATAACCTGAAAACCCGTTTCCTGCCTGGCCGCGGGATCCCCTTTGCACGGGCGGAGTCTAGGCCAATCCTTGCAGAAGCCGGCGGGATCAGCGGTGCCCCTTTGCGGGAGCGTTCCACCCAAGTCATCCGCTACATCCACCGCTCCACCCAAGGAAAATTGCCCATCATCGGAGTGGGGGGCATCTTCACCTTGGCCGACGCCTTGGAGAAACTGGAAGCGGGAGCCAGCCTGCTGCAGGTCTACACCGGCTGGGTTTACGAAGGGCCGGGTATGGTGCCGCAATTGCTCCGAGGCCTAGCCCGCTCTTCTCCCCCCAGCCCTGATGTTACACTTCCCCCAGAGAATGCCCCTGTGGGTCAGATCCAGGCGTAAGATCGTTAGGGATCCCTGAGGAAGCTTGCCGGTGAACCTGCTGCAACACCTCTTCAAAACCCCCCATCCGGTCATTGGGGTGGTTCATTTGTTGCCGCTGCCCACCTCACCCCGTTGGGGGGGGGACTTGGAATGGGTGATCGCTCAGGCAGAACAGGCAGCTACTGCCCTGGCTGCAGGAGGGGTAGACGGGATCCTTGTCGAGAACTTTTACGATGCCCCCTTTGCCAAGGATCGGGTGGACGCAGCGGTGGTCAGCGCCATGACCGTCATCGTCCAGCGGCTGAAAACCCTGGTCTCGCTGCCGGTTGGGATCAATGTCTTGCGCAACGATGGCTGCAGTGCTCTGGCAATTGCCGCCTGCGTGGGGGCGCAGTTCATCCGGGTGAATGTGCTCTGCGGGGCGATGGTGACCGACCAAGGCATCATTGAGGGGAATGCCCACCGCCTGCTGCGCTATCGCCGGGAGCTGGGGGCTAATATCAAGATTTTTGCCGATGTGCTGGTGAAGCACGCCCAACCCCTAGGTCCCATCAGTCTGGATGCGGCCATCACCGACACGGTGGAGCGCGGCCTGGCCGATGCCATCATCCTTTCCGGCTGGGCCACCGGCAAGCCACCCCTTCTGGAGGAGCTGGAGCTGGCCCGCAAAGTTGCTCCTCAGGTACCGCTCTTCATCGGCTCGGGGGCTACTGCCGAAAACATTGGCAGCCTGATCCGACGGGCAGATGGCGTGATTGTGGCCAGTTCTCTGAAGCGGTCTTCCCGTTCTGCAGGCATGCCGACAGGCTATTCGGATCCCTTTCCCATGATCGACCCGATTCGGGTGCGGCAGTTTGTGGAAGCACTGCACCTTGCGCTCCGTGAGCGGGCCTCCAACCATGCTTGTCTGGCCGCTCCCGGCTCTGGTTCCAACTAGCTGTTGGCGCTAGGATTGGGATCTGGCTGCAATGGAGCGCTCCTCTTTAGACTATGTCATCAGACTATGCCATCCCTTGATCTGGAGGGCTTGGATTCTGTATACCACCCTTCTGGTTCGGCTCTTGGGCCTGCAGAAGAAGCCTTTTGGAGCTCTGTTCCGGCCCGCACCCCCCGCATTTGGGTTGTCGATGATGACCCAGTGGTTCGTTGCTACATTATCAATGTTCTCAAAGGCTCTCAGTACTACGTGGAAAGCTGGGAAAGCGCCCGAGCAGCTTGGGATCCCTTGCAAAGCTTGGAAGAGAGCGAGTGGCCCGACATGGTGATCTGCGACTGGGTCATGCCTGAGATGTCGGGGGTAGAGTTCTGTTGCCGTCTCAAGGGATCCGCCGCAGGGCAGTTCGTCTATTTCATTTTGCTCACGTCCCGTTCTGAAGTTGAGGCTCGGGTAGAGGGGCTGGATGCGGGGGCGGATGAATTCATCACCAAGCCGGTCGATCCCGAGGAGCTGCGAGCGCGGGTGCGGGCAGGGTTACGTCTCCAGCGGCTCACCCAAGCTTTGGCCCAGGCCAACCGGCAATTGCGAGCCCGCAACGAGCTGTTGGAGTCTTTGTCTTTGACGGATCCCTTGACCGGGGCGTTGAACCGGCGAGCTCTGGATCAGGCGCTGCCCCATTTGCTCAAGCAGGTGGGGCCCCGCGGGGAGGCTCGCTACCGCTATCTCTGCCTGCTGATGATGGATGTGGATCATTTCAAGCAGGTCAACGACAGCTACGGCCACTACATCGGCGACTGTGTGCTGCAGGCCATCGTCGGGCGGCTGCAAAATCAACTGCGGCCTTCCAGCCTGCTCTACCGCTATGGTGGGGAAGAATTTGTTTGCCTTACGCCCGGGCTTAGCCCCTCTCGCTGTGGTCGCTACGCAGAGTCTCTGCGGCAGGCTATCGCCAAACGGCCCATTGACATCTCCCCCAAGCGCAGCTTGCCGGTTACCCTCAGCATTGGTGGGATCGTGCTCAGCGAAGACTACCGCCTGGAGCCGGAAGCTGCCTTGCAGCAGGCGGATAGCGCGCTCTACCAGGCCAAGCAGGCGGGGCGCAACCGAGTTCACATCCTCACCCCAACCCCAGAGGTTTATCTGCCCTCTTCCAGCGGATAGCCAGAGGCCACTGCCAAGGCTTCCAGAGAGCGAACGCCTGTGTAGGTGCGGCCATTGATGATCCAGGTGGGATAGCTGGTGATCCCCGCTTCTGTGCATTCTTGAGCTTGGGGAGTGCCGGGGCCGTTGGGGGAGCACTCCACGTAGGGCACTTGGTCGAAAGCTGCCCCGAACAGCTCTTTCTGATCTTGACAATGGGGGCACCAATAGGCCCCGTACATAGTGCCGCCGATCTGCCGCAGGTGGGCCGCCAACCCTACCGCCAGGGGGCTAGGCGGGGGAACTTGGTTGGCGTACACCCCAATCGTGGTCACCAATGTGAGAAAGGCCACCAGAATGTAGCTGAAGGCCAGCTTGCCCCCATCCAGCCAGCGGTGGCCCAGCATGGTCACCAGCCATAGCCCCGCCACCAAGATGATCGCGGTGGTGCAGTACATGCAGAATTGCCGCAGCACCGCCACCATCAGGTAAAGCATGTACATCTCAAAGGCGGTCATGGCGGAAACCAAGCCAAACAGGGCCGGCCAGCGCCACCGCTTCACCAATGGGATCCCATCCGGCAGCACCGCCAGCGCCAAGACTCCCAAAAATCCCAACAGGCCAACAGCCGCGGTCGGGATCCCCAAAAACTCTGCCCAACGGCTGGAGAGCACCAGGTCACACCCCCCATCCCCCGTGCAGAAGGCGGCGGGCTGCTCCGTCAGCTTGGTGTAGGTGAGATAGGCCGTCAACAGGGATCCCAGGCCGGCCAGGATCGCCAAGATCAGACGGGAATGGCGCTGCAGCCAGGTCTCTTCTTGGGCTTTGAGTTTGAGATAAGAAGCCATGGCGTTTCAGGGGTTTCAGCAGTTGGACACCCCCGATTATAGTGGGGTGGAGCTGGCCTCGTCCGTGGGCTCCGACGCAGAAGAGCCGCTTGAGCGCCGCACCTGGGCGGCAAACCTATCTCCCAGCGGATCCAGCTCCCCCAGGGATCCCAGTTTGGAGTCGGAGATAGGCCGGTCGCAGAGGCCCCAACGGCGGCGGAAGTAACGGGCCAGATCTTTTTCTGCCAGGGCCAGGTAGACCGGGCGACCATGAGGGCAAGTGTGGGGATTGGCGGTGCGCTGCCAAGCTTCCAACAGCTTTTGCATCTGCTCCAAGGTCAGTGGGATCCCATTGCGCAAGGCCCCTCGACAGGCCACCGCCACCTGGGCTGCCTGCACATCTTGACAACGGCTGAGCTCTAGCAGGGATCCCTGCACCTCTTCTGGATCTTCCGAATCCAAAGCCAAAGGGAGGCGTCGAATGAGATGGGTATTGGGGCCGAAGGGTTCCGGCTCCAGCCCCAACTGCTCCAACCGCTCCAGGGCTTGGGGCGATAGTCCTTGCAGCGTTACGGGCGTCGCCGGTGCCACCAGTTGCCAATGCTGCTGGATGTACTCATAGCGAACTCGCTCGTGGGCCAGGTGTTGCTCCACCAGCCATAACCCCTGGGGGTGCTCTGCCAAGATGTAGGTCCGATGCAGTTGGGCCAGCGCCCTGAGGGGGGGCAGGAGAGAAGTTGGCCGGTCAGAGGGAGGAAGATGGCTCTGAAAATCGGGCGAGACTCGATAGACCACCTTGGCCTCGCTGGCCCGGATCAGATGCACAGAGCGGCGGCTGGCTTGCCCGGATCCCAATTGCAGAAGGGAGTGCAGGTGTTGGCGCAACTGCTCCTGGCGGGCCGTCAGATTCTCCAGGTAGAGCTCGCTTTTGGCAGGATGACGGTTCCAATCCACCTGCTCTGGGGGCAGGCGCAGGTGAACAACCACCAGTGGATGACGGTGGCGAGGCAACGCGTGGTGAAAAACCGACTGGATCAGCCGTTGCCAGTCGGGCATCTGCACAAACCGTCCGTTTACGGCCACACGGATCCAATCGGGGTGGGGGCGATGCAGGCGATCCGGCAGGCCCAGCACCACTTCCCAATCGCTATCCCCATCCTGGATCCGCCGATAGCGCAGATCCGTGGGATCCAACTGCGGCAACACCTGCAGCAGCAGATCTTGCAGAGATTTTCCCGGCCAGAGGCTGAGCAGCAATTGCCCTTCCTGATGCACCTGCCAACTGACCCAAGGATGGGCCAAGGCCGCATTCTGCACCAGCGTCAAGAGCGGGCGAGTCTGGGGCAGGGAGCAGCGGCGCAAGGGCCAATCGGCAAACAAATCCGCCACCGTCACCACCGTTCCCAAGGCAGTGGCTGCCGGCTGCTGGTGGGCCAGCTCCCCTTGGCGGTCGTAGGTGGCCAGCCAGCCGTGGGCATCGTCAGCGTGGCGGGTCTGAATGGTCAGGGATCCCAGCCGGGCCAGGCTGTGCAAGGCTTCGCCCCGAAACCCCAGGCTGCAACCGTCCAACTTGCTGGTGGTGTGGCGACGGGCCACCTGCTCCAGCTCCGAAGCGGGGATCCCTTGGCCGTTATCGGCCACCCGCACCTGCCAGCGGCTGGGCCAGATCTCCACCTGAATGCGGGTGGCCTGAGCATCGAGGGCATTTTCCAGCAATTCTCGCAGAGCAGCCCCCAGCGAGTCGATCACCTCTCCCGCGGCCATCTGGGCGATCCGCTCTGGGTTCAGGGGTTGGATTTTGGACATGGAGTGAGTTGAGAAAGCAGACTCTCTTCCTGCCAGCTTGTCGCCAAAAGGCCAACAGCGCCGAGCTTTAGCTTAGCTCTCTCCCTCTGTTGCCAGTGGACAGCGCCTTGCCAATGGTTTTCATTAACTTCAAGGCTCCCCTCAGGCCAAGTGAAGGATTGAGGTTCCGCCTTCCTGCCCATCGGTAACCGCCAAGAACTTCGAGAAACTTCGAGAACAAGAGAGCTGAGCGGGTGGCCAGTCATAAGGAAACCTTAAAATCCCAAGGCCAGCCATCAGCCTCTACTAGGATTTAAATAGTAAAATTTCTCATTAAGGAGGAGATTATGGCAGCACAGCAAGCTCCGGCCCGAGAGCTATTCAAGGAGGCTTTTGAGAATCGCTACACCTGGGACAAAGACTTTCCTGGCTACCGAGCTGAGATAACCTACTTTCCCAAAGAAGGTGACAGCAGCCTCTCCTTCTCAGGAGTTGTGAGTATTGACCGCAACATGAAGATCGATGTTGCCGGCGTCGAGGACGAGGAGATCCGCCAGAAAATACGGGAACAGATGTGGGAAGTCATGGTGCATCGCGTTCGTCATTCCTTCGACGAGGAACACGGTGGCCACACCTTTGCCTATGGAGAGCCACAAAATTCAGACATCACTGAAGTTCTTGTTTCGGGCTTATCTTCTACCGATAGGTACTGGGTTCAGGGCAAGCACATTCAAATGGTACATCGCCATCTTGCCAATCGGACAATTACAGTCTCAGTTCAAGAGTTTTACGATACAGGTGAGGGCTACCTACCCACTCACTACACTGCTGAGTATTGTAGCCCAGGAACTGGAGAAAAAACTCAAGCAAAGATGATCTACGAAGATCGTTATCAAAAAATAGGTCGGTATTGGATTCTGGTTGAGAGAAGAATTTGGGAAGAGCAGGATGGCCAAAAAAGTTCATCCCCTCAACTTTTCCTCTTCTCTAATATTCGATTTTTCGAATAGCTGAGAAAAATAAGTTTTTCTTTGCGGCTGTGGGCATCTCTCATTATAGAAGGTGATGAGGTGCTCACAGCCAAGCTCAAAACAGATGGCCACAGGGTACAGCCTGTTAAGGGCTCAAGGGGTACAATAGCAGCACTTAGCAAACCAACTTCGGAAGGAGGATGGATTGATCAGTAGTAAAGAAGTCTTCAC
>NZ_JBSSBO010000050.1:0-21591 GCF_054058915.1 Thermostichus sp. MS-CIW-41 | reverse complement strand
CGGGATACCGCCATTCTGGTTGGAAACAAACAGAATGCTATCGCTGCATAGTTGAACAGTGATGTTCAGCAGTGTTCAGCGTAAATGTATCAGTTGGCTTAGGCTCCGATGAGGTCGGCAAATCGGCAACCAGACCCGCAGGGACTTGACAACTAGTAGCGAATCCAGGCATAGGCGGCATCGGAGAGCACCGGCACCTCGGCGTAGTGGCCGCGAATGTTTTGCACCCAGGCGTAGACGGTGATGGCAATCACCCCCAAGAGAGCCGTGGTGGCCAAAATGCTGACCATCGCCGCCAGACCAAGGCTGCCAAAGAGCATGCCGAACACCTGCATCAGCACCTGCACCAAGAACAAGGCAATGTTGAGCAAGAGCGCCTGGATGGTGTTGAAGCGAACAAAATGGGCTACGCGGGTGTTGCGGATCACCAGGAACAGCAGAGCCAAAAACACCCCCATTCCCAGCCAGCCCGTGGCCAGGGGCACCAGACGAAACAGAGGCGCAAAAATGGGGATCAGCCCTGGCAGAGATTGAAACAACCCAGAGGGCAAAAAGCCCAAGGGCAGAGCCGATACCAAAGGCAAAAGGTAGGGAAGGGATCCCCACAGCCGATTGATGGGAGTGATGTCGCCGCGCCAGGTCATAATCCGTCGATCCCTATTAGGTGCAGTGGTCATTGAAGTGAAGTTTGCTTGTCGGTGCGCTTCCAGGATCCCCACCAGCTAAAGATTCAGAGAGAGAAAGCAACACCCAAGCCTTGGGCCTATTGTAGTCGATGGATTTGGGTGGCTCAACGCGCTTGGCCGCAAGCCGGCTTCTGCTTTCCAGTGAGCAGAAAAACTCGAGGCCAAAAGGTTCAGGGTGAGCGTTCCGATGCATCTGGGCTGGTATAATCAACGGCAAATCCTGGCTGCATAGCGGTTTTTTGGGTTCTTTACATTTTTCAGCTTCCACCATGAAGATTTCATTGTCTCCCGCTGCTGGCGTTGTCGGAGCTTTTCTCTGGCAAGTTTGGTCTGGGCTGATGGGTTTTCTCAACGACCGTCTGTTGCCGGAGCGCTATCACATTCGGCCCGAAGCTTTGCCGGAGTGGATTGCCCAGGTGTGGGCAGGCTATCTGCGCTATCGGGAAGCCTCTCGTCCGGGGGCGATCCAGTTTCGCGGCTTGACGGTGGATCCCAGCCGAGATCTGCGCTCAGCTCACCTCGGATCCCGTCCGCTCCGCTACCGCGGCTGCCCCATGGAGACGGTTGCCCGACCTGGGGATCCTTCTCCTACCGCCCAACCCATCCCTGAAAAGGCTTTTGTGCCCCCCTACTGGAGACTTCTTAATGCGCTGCGCTTGAAGTTGAGCCTGGCCGATGTCGATTGCTATCCGGTCACTCCGGCCCTGCAGCGGGTTTACCGCGGTCAAGAGTTCTGACAGCGCTCTGCTCCTTAGCGGCAATGGGGTGTTGATGCCGGGGATCCCTGCAGTGGGTGGGGATCCCTTTTTGGACTTTGTTCGCGACAGCGGGACGGAGTCTCCGGATTGGACTTGTAGGTTTGGGTGCGGGTGGTTTCTCCTGAGGGGAAAGCTGAGAAAGACTGCAAAAAAACTTAAGGTCACTTTCCCGCTGTGGGATAGTGGATAAAGAAACATACCGCCAACGCAATGAGCCTTGTTATGTCCAAAAGCGGCATGCTCCTACTGAACTTGGGGGGGCCAGAGGCCCAGGCCGATGTGCAGCCCTTTCTTTACAATCTGTTTGCCGATCCCGAGCTGATCCGGCTGCCGTTTCCCTTCTTGCAGCGGGCCTTCGCCTGGGCCATCTCCACACTGCGGGCCGAAAAATCCCGCCGCAACTACGCGGCCATTGGGGGGGGATCCCCCTTGCGGCGCATTACTGCTGAGCAAGCGCGAGAACTGCAGGCCCACCTGGTGGCTGAGGGCTATGACGTGCCGGTGTATGTTGCCATGCGCTACTGGCATCCGTTGATCGAGTCGGTGGTGCAGCAGATCAAGTCGGATGGGATCACCCGCTTGGTGGTGCTGCCGCTCTACCCGCAGTATTCCATCAGCACGACGGGATCCAGCTTTAAGCTGCTGGATCGGCTCTGGGCTGAGGATCCGGAGCTGGCCCACATCGAGCGCTGCCAGATCTACTCTTGGTACGATCAGCCTCAGTACGTGCAGGCGATGGCCAGAGCAATTCGGGAACAGTTGGATGGATTTGCCGAGCCCGAAGGGGTGCATGTACTGTTCAGCGCCCATGGCATTCCCGAAAGCTATGTCACCGAGGCCGGGGATCCCTACCAACGGGAAATGGAAGCCTGCGTGCGGCTGATCTGGAAGCAGGTGGGACGCCCCAATGACCACACCCTCTCCTATCAAAGCCGGGTGGGTTCGGTGCGGTGGCTGCAACCCTATACCGAACGGGTCATCCTGGAGTTGGGCTCCCGAGGCGTGAAGCAGTTGCTGGTGGTGCCGATTAGCTTTGTGTCGGAGCACATCGAGACCCTGCAGGAGATCGACATCGAGTATCGGGAGCTGGCCCATCGAGCTGGGATTGCCGATTTTCGCCGTGTGCCCGCCTTGAATACCGACCCTCTGTTCATTGCTGGCTTGGCGGCGCTGGTGCGGCCTCATCTGCTCACTCCAGGCTTGGCAGCTCCTGCCTTTGTCCCTGCTGCTGTGGGCAGCTCGCTGCTGGAGCGGTAGGGAAGAACGCCAGGCATTTCATTGTTGCTCTGCTCATTGTTGCTCTGCAACGCTGACGCGACCAGACGAGGGCGCTGCCTGCACATCCATAAGCAATCCCCCCTCAAGAGAGAAAAGAGCAGAGAGCAAAGAGAGCGTATCCTCACTTCTCACCTCTCACTTCTCAATCCTCACTTCTCACTCCTCTCGTTGCTCCGCACCGCTGACGCGAACAGGAAGTCTTGATTAGGAATGACCCTAGGCCCGAGGAAAGCCTTGCTGACGAAGTGGCTGCTGACCTATTTTTACCAACGGCTGCCTTTCCCCCAAGAGTGGCTGCCGCAGGAAAGCTATTGGGTAGGGGGATCCCTGCGGGATGCTTACCTGGCTTGGCTGCAGGGCCGTGCTGCTGGGGATCCCGCTCGCGACGGTGGGATGGAGTCCTCAGCGTCGGTGGATTTGGACCTGATGTGCGCTGTGGATCCCGTGGGCTGGGCAGCGGCAGTGGCGCGACGGCTGGGGGCAGGCTTTGTGGTGTTGGATCCCGAACGGCAGATTGCCCGCATTGTGTTGGCAAAGTTGACCGTGGACGTGGGGCTGCAGGCGGGATCCACCCCTGAGGAGGATCTGAGGCAGCGGGACTTCACCTGCAATGCCCTGGCCTTGGATCTGCAACGGGAGCAACTGCTGGATCCCACGGGCGGACAAGCCGATATTCGCCAGGGCCGGATGCGCATGATCCACCCCGACAACCTCAGCGCCGATCCGGTGCGGCTGTTGCGGGGTTATCGACAGGCAGCTCAACTGGGGTTTGTGCTGGATCCGGCTACGCAAGAGGCGATCCGGGAGCGGGCTCCCCTTTTGGCGAATGTGGCGGCAGAACGGGTGCGGGCAGAGGTAGTGGCCCTGTTGGAGGCAGGGATCCCAGGGCTGGCTCACCTACAGGCGGCGGTGGCGGCGGGGTTGCTGCAGGCTTGGCTGCCCCACCTGAAACCGGAAAGTCCGGGCTTCCCTCAAGCTCAGGCCGTGTGGGAGTGGGCCGGGCGCTGGCAACCGCTCTATCCCCGCACGCTGGCAGAGCTGGCCCAGCCCTTGACATCCTCACGCGAAGGGCGCGGCAGGCTGCTGGCAGTGGTGCTGGCGGCCTTGTTGTGGGATCCAGCGGGAACTGAGGACTCTGTCTTGCTGACGCGAACGGCAGAAAGGGTGGAAACCGAGCTGGAGCGGCTGCGCTTCAGCCGAGCGGAAATGCGGGCCATCCAAAAGCTACACCATCTTCTGCCTCAGCTTCAGCTTCTCCTGACGGACTCCCCCACCCCTGCGCAACAGTGGCGGCTTTATCAACAGGCGGGATCCCTGTTCGGTGGCCTGGCGCTGTTGGCGGTGGCTACGGGCGGCGACCCTCAAAAGCTGGAGTCTTGGCTCAAACGCTACGAAGACCCCCAGGATCCCCTGGCCCATCTGGTGCCCCTGCTGGATGGCCGCGATCTGCTGCACAGCTTGGGGGCCAAACCCGGCCCCTGGGTAGGCCAGTTGCTGCAAGACCTCCAGGAGGCGCAGGCTTGGGGGCAGATTCAAACTCGTGCCGAGGCGCTCTCTTTTGCCCGCCGGTGGCGTGGCCAGCAAAAAGACTAGCCGAAGCGATAGCCGAAGCCGCGCACCGTCACCAAATACTCTGGGTTGCTGGGATCCAGCTCCAATTTTTCCCGCAGCCAGCGGATATGTACATCGACGGTCTTGCTGTCGCCCATGAAGTCGGATCCCCAGATGCGCTCCAGAAGCTGTTCCCGCGTCCAAACGCGGCGGGGATTGGACATAAACAGCTCCAACAGGCGAAATTCCTTGGGGGAAAAACTCACCTCGACGCCCCGCACCAACACGCGGCACTCCTGGGTAAACATACACAGATCCCCGTAACGGAGCACCGTGGCATCGCTGGCTTGGGCCAGTTGTTGCCGGCGCAACACCGAACGACAGCGGGCGATCAGCTCCCGCATACCAAAGGGCTTGGTCAGATAATCGTCGGCCCCCAGTTCCAAGCCCACCACGCGGTCGGTTTCGCTACTTTTGGCCGTCAACATCAAGATGGGAATCGTGTTGCCCTCCCTGCGCAGCAGCCTGCATAGATCCAAACCGTTCAAGCTGGGCAACATCAAATCCAAGATCATCAAATCCAGCCGCTCAACCGTATGCACCATCTCAAGGGCTTGCCGACCATCAGCGGCTTGTAAAACCTGATACCCCTGCTCTTCTAAAGCCAGGGCAACCGTTTCCCGAATGGCATCCTCGTCATCCACCACCAGCAGGGTCTCCAGATGGGAAGCAGCTTCCTTGGCTTGAGGAAGTGAACCAGTCATGGAGAGGGTTGCTTCCATACAGAACTCCGTTGCGCCTGCACGCAAGTGCTCCGCACCGCCGTCACGAACGCGGAAGCGTCACGTAGCGATAACAGCCTCACAGGGTGAGAAGGGCAAGTGCCGCCACCTTCAACAGCAGCCCCCCGATAGGATATCAAACTTCCAGGGCAGGCCAATAAAGAGAACAGGGGCGGAGTAAACTACCCGACCCTGACTGCTTCGCAGTACAGGGCGGGCTTTCGGTAGCCCTGCAGTTGGCAAGCCAACCACGGACCTCTAGGCTGGTTTACGGCAGCCCCAAGTTTAGCAATCATGTTGGCTCCATTCCAGTCCGCATCCCCTTCCCATCCACAGTGCCCACACTTAAACTTCTTTCCACTGCGATAGGATTGCGTAGGATCGGGATGGATGTGCAAACACCGGTGGCAGGTCTGCGACGTGTAGGCAGGCGGAACCAGCACCACAGGTACTCCGGCAATGGCAGCCTTGTAGACCACGAACATCCTAAGCTGGTAGAACGCCCAGTTATTGGTTCTGCGGCGCTCAGCTTTGCTGCGTGGCTGTTGATTGACCCTTTCCCGGATCCCTGTCAGGTCTTCCAGGGCAATAGCGCTGTTGGTAGCTTTTGCCCTGGAGACAATAGCTTTGGAGATGCGATGATTGACCCACGCCTGAAAGCGCCTCTCCTTGCCAGACAGCCGTTGCAACAGTTCTCTGCATCTGCGCCGCGAACTGCGTGTGCCCTTACTGGCTTTGCGTTGGAGTACCGCCCTCAACCGGGAGTAGCGCTCTCGGACTCTGCTCAACTGCTGTCCATTCCAGTGATCTCCTTCCGATGTATGAGCAATATCCGTCCTGCCCAAATCCACCCCGATCACCTTGTCGGTATCTTGTTGCTTGGGTGTTTTTTCCTCTACGCAAATCTGGATGTAGTAGGAGCCATCTTTGCGCTTGACCAGGGTGGCAGATTTGGGGTTGGAACCAGCCAGCATCCCACGCTGGTAGTTGCCAATGGCCAGTTCAAAGCGTTCTCTCCCTTCCACCGTGGTCAGCGACACCGTCCAGTCTTTTTGACGGAACGAAAAGATACGGGCGTCGTAGGTAACAAAGCCGCTCTTAAACTCCTTGACGGGACGCTTTTTCTGCTTAGCCACTTTGCGGGAACCCGCTACCCGTCTGCACACCTGTTGAGCCAAGTTACTGGACAAGCCAAACCGGGCTCGAATCTCGTAGTAGCAAAGGGATTGGAGTTTGACTGCGTTGACTACTTTTTCTGGTGTGTTTTGGTTGACCCAGTTCAACGCCTGCACAAAGGCATCCATTGTCGCATCGAACTTTGCGGCTTGCGACTGGGCTACCTTGAGCTTGCAGGAGACGGTCAGGACTTGGGTCATGGTTCTATTGTAACCTCGCATTCCTCCCGGCACTGACCCTACGGGTACAGTGCGGGGCTCCTGCGATTTCTAGCTGACTTGCCCAAGGTCTTGAGACGGCGAATGGAACCGAAAGGATTCCAAAAACCTGCAATTCAGGATGATTGATTTAAGATCTCTAATGTGGAGCCGCCCCTACCCACGCCTCATGGTGCTCTGCACCCCTCCCGCGAACGGCAACTCACGCTTTAAGGACTCCGTCCCGCTGTCGCGATTGGCCGGAAACCGGTTATGTCTGCTTCCCCTTCTGCACTCTGGGCCACTGGCGGAGCCATTCTGCGGCTGTTGCGCTGGCATAAGCCGGCAGGGCGATTGATTTTGATGATCCCGGCTCTGTGGGGAGCTTTTTTGGCCGGACGGGGAACACCCCCTTGGCCGTTGGTCGGGATCATCATTTTGGGCAGCCTGGCTGCCAGTGGGGCAGGCTGTGTCATCAACGATCTTTGGGATCGAGATTTGGATCCGCTGGTGGAGCGCACCCGCCATCGCCCGTTGGCCAGCCGGGAGTTGACCGTTGGCGTCGGGATCCTGATGGCGGTGGTGAGTTTGGCCTGTGCGGCAGGGCTGGCGCTTTTCCTCAACCCGGTCAGTTTTGCCCTCTGTGTGGCGGCGGTGCCGGTGATCCTGCTCTATCCGGGGGCCAAGCGGGTGTTTCCGGTGCCGCAGTTGGTACTGGCTCTGGCGTGGGGATTTGCCGTGCTCATCAGTTGGACGGCGGTGAGCGGCCAAGATGCCAACACACCCCTGTGGGAAGAGGGGCTGGGCTGGCTGTGGCTGGCCACGGTGTTGTGGACACTGGGATTTGATACCGTCTATGCTCTTGCGGATCGGGAGGACGATGAGCGGGCCGGGATCCATTCCAGCGCCCGTTTTTTCGGGCAGCGGACGCCGACGGCGGTGGGGCTGTTTTTTTTGGGCACTGCCATCGCGCTGTTGGGGGTAGGCCTCAGCCTACGGTTGCATGGAGTTTATTTTGTCAGCTTGGCCATCGTCACTGTCCTCTGGGGCCGGCAAACCTGGCAGCTTCACCGAAGGAATCCTCCTCCCACCCTGTACCCGGCCATCTTCGGCCAAAACGTGGTGCAAGGATTTATTCTGCTGGCGGGGATGATCGGCGGATCCCTGCTGGCCTAAAGGATCCCTTGGCAGGGCCAGAGGTCTCTTCCAACAGGGGCGCCTTGCCCCTCGACCTACGTCAGAGCTGCCTCTTTGGGAAGGGATCCCCAGTAGCAGGGATCGGCCCAGGGCCAAAGGCAAACGGTAGAATGGGTCGATAATTAAAGGAAATTAAAGAATCCTAGCCTCCGATGGCCCCACTAAGCGGCGGTGAGCCTCCCTATGACATCCTTATCCTCTCAAACGGCCCTGGAGAGCTGACCACCTGGGTGCGTCCGGTGGTGATGGAATTGCGCCAGCAACTGCCTCAGGCACGCCTCTCCCTGGTGCTGTCCCCCTGCCCCCATGCTTCCGGGCAAGAGATGAAGATAGCGCAAGCGTTCGTCGACGTGGATCGGGTGCAGGATCCCGATTTTTTTCTGGCTTTTTTGCTTACTGGCCAAACCGAAGAAGCCTGGAATTGGGCCAAGCGAGGGGTGGTGCTGTTTCTGGGGGGGGATCAGTTTTTTGCCGTCTGGATTGCTCGTCGCTTGCGCTATCGGCTGGTAGTCTATGCTGAGCATCAACCTCGTTGGCGGCCTTGGGTACATGCTTTCGCCGTGCGAACCGAGGCAATCAAACGCCGCTACGATGGCGGACGGCTGCTGGGCCACCCTTGGGCCCACAAGATGCACGTTGTCGGGGATTTGATGGCGGATGGCGTAGCCAGCGCTGTCTATTTGCCGGGGGTGCCCCTTTCCGGCTGGCTTGGCAGCAGATCTCCTGCCGCTGCCTCCAAACCCACGGCAGGCTTTTCTTCCCCAACCCAAGCCTTTGGCCTGCTCCAAGATGCATCTCCCAGCTCCATCGGCGAGGGGGAGCCTGTAAGAACTGCGCCAGAGAGAGTGGGGAACCGCTTCACCGATCGCGTAAGCGGGCCGGAGGCCTTTCGCGTAAGCGGGCCGGAGGCCTTTGAAGAATTGCTACCGCGCGGCTGGCAGCGTCTGAGCGATGAGAACCGCACCCACTATCAGGTGGGGCTGCTCCCAGGCTCCAAGCCAGCCAAGCTCTTCTTGGGGGTGCCATTGGTGTTGGCTGTGGCCGATGAGCTGCGACAGATGCTGCCGAATGTCCGCTTTGTGATCCCGGTCGCCCCAGGACAAACCCCCCAGTCGTTGGCAGCCTATGCCCATCCCAAGCTCAATCCCGATATGGCTTTGATCTATGGCACCTCAGCCATTCTGGAGCAGACCAATCTGGGATCCCAGTTTGTTACCCCCTTTGGCAGCACGGTGCAATTGTGGACAAGCTTCCCTGCCTATTCTGTGCTGGCCAACTGTGATCTCTGTCTGACCACCATTGGCGCCAACACCGCCGAGCTGGCCTATTTGGGGGTGCCGATGGTTGTGGTGATCCCTACCAACAAGCTGGAGGCAATGCGCGCCTGGGATGGGATTCTTGGCCTGTTGACCCGCCTTCCAGGCTTGGGCACTTGGCTGGCCCGCGTCTTCAATAGGATTGCTCTGCGTTGGCTAGGTCACTTGGCTTGGCCGAACATCTGGGCAGGGCGAGAGGTGGTACCGGAGTTGCGGGGCCACTTGCGCCCGGTGGCCGTGGCCGAGCAAATGCGAGTTCTGTTGGAAGATCCCCAGCGCCGTCAGCAAATGCAGACAGAACTGCAGCGGCTGGGGGGCAAGCCGGGAGCTGCCCAAGCTATTGGACAACTGGTGGCTCAACAGTTGGGTAAAGGCTAGGGCAGAAGGCAATTTGCTTGAGCTCGACCCAGTGGAGAGTTGCGCGAGGAGCTCCCTTGGCGCGATTGGAGATCTCTCCTTGCTGCCGGCAAAAAGTGCTAAAAGGGGAGTGGAGGTTCCTAAACGGAGACCATTCATGCTGACGGAGGCCGAGCAGTCGGCGGTGGAAAGCCCCAAAACGGGGGAGGGCAATTCTCTCCCTGCTGGCAAGCCGGAGCCAAAACTGGGGTTCTGGCAGCAATTTTGGGAGGATGTTGATTGTGTCTTCGATCGGGATCCGGCAGCACGCAATCGCTGGGAGGTCATCTTCACTTATCCCGGTGTGCATGCTCTGTTTTTGCACCGCATCGCCCACTGGCTGTGGAAACGGCGCTGGTTTTTCCTAGCGCGGCTGCTCAGCTTCTTGGCTCGTTCTTTCACATTGATTGAAATCCACCCGGCAGCCAAGATTGGGCGGCGCTTTTTCATTGACCACGGCTGTGGGGTGGTGATCGGTGAGACGGCAGAAATTGGCGATGATGTTACCCTCTACCACGGGGTCACCTTGGGGGGTACCTCTTGGAACAAGGGCAAACGTCATCCCACCCTGGAAAATGGGGTGATTGTCGGCACGGGGGCAAAGATTCTGGGGCCGGTTCGCATTGGGGAAAAAGCTCGTATCGGAGCCAACGCGGTCGTGATTCAGGATGTAGCTCCCGGCATGACGGTGGTTGGGATCCCAGGCCGTGCGGTCATCCCGCCCCATCAGCGCCGCATCCCCGCCCATGGCATTGACCTGGATCACCATCTCATGCCTGACCCGGTGGGGCGTGCAATCGAGCAGTTGCTGCACCGTATTCAAGATCTGGAGGCCCAGGTGGCCCGCCTTAACCGGGAACGGGAACAGGCTCGGCAGGATCAGGTTAGAGGCGAAGCAGACTATTCCTGAGAGGACTCCGTCCGAGCAGCGCGAACGGGCTCTGTTCACTTTTGAACACCATTGTGCTCCGCACCGCTGATGCGAACGATATGAACCAGGTGGCTGGACAAGAGGGTCCAGCTTTCGGGGTATGCTGTGAGAGCGCTGGCCAGCTTTTTCCTCTGAATCTCTATTGGGTAACGCCGTCCGATGTCCCTTGTTGCTCCGCAACCCTGTCGCGACCAGGATTCTGTACCGTTGGCTTTGTTGAGTGTATCCGACAAAACCGGACTGATCCCGCTGGCCCAGTCCCTCGTGCAAGAGCATGGCTTTCAACTGCTCAGCAGTGGGGGAACCGCCAAGGCGCTCTCAGAAGCTGGGATCCCGGTCACCCCTGTCTCTGCCCACACTGGCGCGCCGGAAATCTTGGGGGGAAGGGTGAAGACGCTGCACCCCCGCATCCACGGCGGCATTTTGGCCCGCCTGGAATGCAGCGAAGACCGGGCAGACCTAGAGGCGCTGGGGATCCCTCCCATCCAACTGGTGGTGGTCAACTTCTACCCTTTTGAACAGACAGTGGCCCAGGCAGGAGTGTCTCTGGAGGAAGCTTTTGAGCAGATCGATATCGGCGGGCCCACTTTGGCGCGGGCGGCAGCCAAAAATTATCCCTACGTTACGGTGCTGACGGATCCCAGCCAGTACCCCCAGTATTTGCAACTGCTCTCCGGGGCCTATGGGGAAACAGAGCGGCTGGCGTTTCGCTTCCAGTGTGCTCGTCGGGCCTTTGAGCAGGTGCTGGCCTACGACCGCGCCATCGTCACCTATCTGGCTCGCCTGGAGCTAGCAGGTCCCTCCCAGTCCTCCGCAGCTGCCGCTGAAGACAGGTTTCAACTGCAAGGGATCCTGTGGCAACGCCTGCGCTACGGGGAAAATCCCCATCAAGCTGCCACTTGGTATGTGACGGATCCGGCTGCCCCCGGCTGGCACCGGGCTAAGCAGTTGCAGGGAAAGGAGCTGAGCTACAACAACCTGCTGGATCTGGAGGCGGCCCGTGCCCTGGCGGCAGAGTTAACCTTGTTACTCCGCAATGCTGATGCGACGCGGCCCACTGACGGGAAGGGCTCTGTGTCTTCTGGCTCTGCTCGGAGGGAGTTCTTGCAACCTGAACAAGCGGTGGCGGTGGTGGTTAAGCACAACAACCCCTGCGGGGTGGCCATTCGCCCATCACCGGCTGCCGCCCTCGAGGCTGCCCTGGCTGCTGATCCAGTTTCGGCCTTTGGGGGCATCGTCGCCCTCAACCAACCCTTGGACGCAGAGACCGCCCGACGGCTGGTGGAGCCTTTTTTGGAGTGTGTGGTGGCTCCCGATTGCACTCCAGAAGCGGCTGAGCTACTGTCAGTCAAAAAGAACTTGCGGGTCTTGATCTTGCCGGACTTGTGTGTGGGGCCTGCCCAAACAATCCGCACCCTGGCCGGGGGCTTTCTGGTGCAAGACGCCGATTCACCTGTTGCTCTGCAACGCTGTCGCGACCAGGAACCGACGCAAACCGACAGCCCCCCTTCTTGGCAAGTGGTCACCCAGCGCCAGCCCACACCGGAGGAGTGGGCGGATCTGGAATTTGCCTGGATAGTCTGCAAACATGTGAAATCCAACGCCATTGTCGTCGCCAAGCAGAGGCAGACGCTCGGCGTCGGAGCCGGACAAATGAATCGGGTGGGAGCAGCGGAGATCGCTCTCCAGCAGGCGGGATCCCAAGCAGCAGGAGCTGTTTTGGCCAGCGATGGCTTCTTCCCCTTTGCCGACAGCGTGGAGATGGCTGCCCAAGCAGGGATCCGCGCCATCATTCAGCCGGGAGGGAGCATTCGGGATCCCGATTCCATTGCTGCTGCCAACGCTGCCGGTATTGCCATGGTTTGCACCGGCATACGTCACTTTCTGCACTGAGCCCGCCTTTCTGCTCAAGAGAGAAATCTTCCCAAGAGCATGACTCTAGTCAATAATAAGCTCAACTATACTGAAAATGATGTATAATATGTTCAGTACGGATTACTACCAGTTGATCTTTCTGTTTACTTTCGAGTCTGCCAACATGGTAGCTAAAGCAAAGCAGAAAATTGGTAGTAAGACGACACGGAAACTGCGCTTTGGGTATTCTACTCAAAGCTTTGCGGGATACCGCCATTCTGTTTGGAAACAAACAGAATGCTATCGCTGCATAGTTGAACAGTGATGTTCAGCAGTGTTCAGCGTAAATGTATCAGTAGGGAGTATCCTCAACTTTAGGGCAACCCCCAGGCTCTGGCCCGCTCTGCCAGCCAGCCCTCAGCCCGCAAATTCTCCAGTTCTCGGCGCACCCGCAGCCGCAATTCGGCGTGCTGCAGCCCCTTGGGCATGGCAATGCCCAGCCCCACCGTTGCCAAGGGGGATCCCAGAAATTGAAACTGTTGCTCCGCAGCGCTTTCGCGACGGGGATGCTCTGCTAGCCACCCTGCCAGCACCGAGCGATCTGCTGCCCACCCCTGCACCGCCCCTTTCAGGAGCAGTTCCGCCCCTTCTCGGTAGGAATCGACAGGCACCAACTCCACCCCTGGCAGGTATCGATTCAGCAGGGGAATGGCGCTGGAACCGCGCAAGACTGCAACGCGACCGCCCCGCAAGTCCGACCAGCTTTCCCAGTTGTGGGAACGAGCCACAACCAAGCTGGGGCCATCCTGATAGTAAGCAGAAGTGAACTCCACCTGGCGCGCCCGATCCGGGGTAATGCCGATCTGAGCAATGGCCAAATCCACCTGGCCGTCAGCCAGCACCTGCAGCCGCTCTACATTCGAGACCGGCACCAACTCCACAGCCTCTGCCGAGCCCAACAGCCGGGATCCCAGCTCACAAGCCAGCTCGATCTCAAACCCCTGCAGATCCCCTTGGGGAGTGCGAAACCCCAGCGGCCTCAAGTTGTCTTTTACGGCAACGCGCAGCCGTCCAGAATCCACAATCTCCGGCCAAGGACGAGCCACAGTAGGGATCCCTCTCCCCAGGCAGGCGAGGGCCAGAATGGCTGCCAGGAAGGACTTCTGGATAGCCGTCGGAACCTCCTCAGGAGGCGCGAGACTGGCGCGCTGCCTCCACCACCTGGGTAAAGGCCTCTGGATCCAGGAAAGCCAAGCGGGCCAACATTTTGCGGTTGAGCTGGATATTGGCTTTTTTGAGACCATCGATGAACTCGTGGTAACGCAGGCCCTGGGCACGGGTGGCCGCGTTGATGCGGGTAATCCATAGGCGACGAAAATCCCGCTTCTTGCGGCGGCGATCCCGGTAGGCGCTGCGCAAAGCCTTCATCACCTGCTGGTTGGCGGTGCGGAACAGCTTTGAACCAGCTCCCCGAAAGCCTTTGGCCAGCTTGAGGATCTTTTTGCGGCGCTTGCGGGCGACATTGCCCCGTTTGACTCTCATGGCGGTAACTCAATACGAACTTAGACAAACTCAAACTGAAGGGTATCAAGGACTCCATCCCGCTAGGGCGAACAAAATCGCTGCCGTAAATGCCAGCCCCTGAAATCTTCTTGCCGGCGCGAGCGGGATCCCGGCTAGTGGGTGTTGGGCAACATCAGGCGCACATTGACCACATCCCGCTTGTCCACCAGGGCCACACCGGCCGATTTGCGTTTGCGCTTGCTGGTTTTGTGCTCCAGCAAGTGGTTGTGCCCGGCCCTGCGACGCATAAACTTGCCGCTGCCGGTCAGGCGGAAGCGCTTGGCTGCTGCCTTGCGGGTTTTGATTTTGGGCATGATGACAACCCCAGAATATGCGGGGCCAGAGCTAAAGGTCACAGCCTTCTAGCATAAGCCATAGAAGAACAAGAGGGCAAATGCCAAGGTTCGTCCCGCTGAGGCAAGGGAAAGGGGTCGAGAAACTCTCAGGAGACTGAGTTTTGAGGCTCCAGCAGCAGCACTTGCCAGCGCAGCAAGCGTTGCAGTTGCTCAAAGCTCAGGGGGCACTCTAGGCCAGCCTGGATCTCTTGGACGGTGCGGATCCCGTCCACCTGTTGGAGAAAGGCGAAGGCTTCTTCGCTCAGGGAGATGGCTTCGTAAGCATAGTTGAAAATGCTCCGCCCCGGCCACAAGCCCAGGCAGGGGCTAAGGTGGGCAATGGCTGATGCTACACTTTCCGGGCTTGTCCATTCCCAGCAGCGGATGGGGGGCTTGCCGAGAAACAGCTCGTAGTGGGCTACCACCGGATCCAGCAGCTCGATCAGGCGATAGCGTTCCGGTTCCGGCAGCTGAGCCGCCTGAGCCAGCAGGGCCTCGTCCTGGCCCAACACCCGTTCCAGCCGCCAAAACTCCGGGTTGGAAAAGCGCAGAAACTGCAGTCCGGAAGCCCGGATTAATTCAAACAGAGTCTCGATGGTGTAGTCCACTTCCTGGGGGTGCAGGTACATATCGGCGAAGCATTCATCGTCCACGTTCTCGATGGCCCAGCGGGCCCGTTCTTGCTGCTGGATGCGGTTGGTTTCCGGCAAGATCTCGAAAAGGCGACGGCCCACCTGGAGACCCCTCTGCAATTGCTCCGCCGAGGCAAGGGTCTGGTGTTCAGAACCTGTTACCAGCAGGCGGATGGCCTTTTGCATGAGGCGGATTTCGTGGCGGCCCAGCTCACCATACACAAACAGGTGCAAGAGCCCGCCGGGAGCCAATTTGCCGGCCAAAGCCTGCAGCCCCGCCACGGGATCGGGCAGGTGGTGGAGCACGCCCACGCAGTTGATGAAGTCAAACTGCCCCGGCAGCTGGTCGATGTCGTAGACGTTGAGCTGGCGAAACTGCACCGGCGGTGCCTGGGAAGCCCGACAACGGGCCTCGGCAATCTCCAGGGCGCGGCTGCTCAGATCAAAGGCCCAAATTTCTGCGTTGGGGTTTTGGTGGGCAATGTATTCTGTTCCCACTCCCGAGCCACAGCCGGCATCCAGAATGCGCACCTTGCGCCGACCCGGATGGGATCCCGTACAAAAGGCATGGGCCTGGGGCCAACTCCAGCGCCAATTCCACCCTGGCGGGGGAACAGTGCTGATGGGCTGCGGGGGGAAAGGGTAGAGCTCGTAGAGCTGCCGCACTTGGTTGAGGATTTGTTCGGCGCTGGGGGAGTTGGGCTGCATGGACTATCTGTTGGAGCCAGCAAGACTATAGTGACAATATCCCCCTACCAAATTCCTGCTGAGCCTACTGTTATGAAAGTGCTTCGCACTGCCAGCGCAAAAACTTCTTCTCATCCTCTGCAAACCGGCCTCACCTTCGACTGGATCAGGCTGACGGCTGAGCTCAAAAAGATTCTGGATCCCCAGCGGGTGATCAACAAGCCGGAGGAGCTGCTGGTTTACGAATGCGATGGGCTGGTCAGCTACCGGCAAAGGCCGGCGCTGGTGGTGCTGCCCCGCACAACAGAAGAGGTGGCGCAGGTGGTGAAGCTGTGCAGCCGCTACCAGGTGCCCTTCGTGGCGCGGGGATCCGGTACGGGCCTCTCAGGGGGAGCCCTGCCGGTGGAAAATAGCGTCGTCATCGCCACCACCCTGATGAAGCAGATCCTGGAAATCGATCTGGACAACCGCTGCATGGTGGTACAGCCGGGGGTCATCAACACTTGGATTACCCAGGCCGTGGCCGCCCAAGGCTACTTTTATGCGCCGGATCCCTCTAGCCAGTCGGTTTGCTCCATCGGCGGCAATGTGGCGGAGAACTCCGGCGGTGTTCACTGCCTCAAATACGGGGTGACGGCCAACCACATTCTCGGCCTGACGGTGGTGCTGCCGGATGGGGAGGTGGTGTGCTGGGGAGGCAAGATCCCGGAGATGCCCGGCTACGACTGGGTGGGCCTGTTTGTGGGATCCGAGGGCACCCTGGGCATTGCCACCGAGATTACCCTGCGCTTGGTCAAGGCCCCGGCTCAAGTGCAGGTTTTGCTGGCAGACTTTGACAGTGTGGAAGCGGCGGGATCCACCGTCTCCGACATCATTGCTGCCGGGATCATCCCCGCCGGCCTGGAGATCATGGATAACTTCAGCATCAATGCCGTGGAAGATGTGGTGCAGTTGGGCTACTACCCGCGGGATGCGGCGGCCATTTTGTTGGTGGAGGTGGATGGGCTAGAGCTGGAGGTGGAGGAAGCCGGCCAACAGGTGAGGGCGCTGTGCTTCAAAAATGGGGCGCGACAGGTGCAAGTCGCATCCGACCCAGAAGAGCGGGCGCGGGTGTGGAAAGGGCGTAAGGCAGCGTTTGCGGCCATGGGCAAGCTCAGCCCCAACTACTATGTCCAGGATGGGGTGATCCCCCGCAGCCGACTAGCCTTTGTCTTGAAGGAAATCGAGCGCCTCAGCCGTGAGTACGGTTATCCGGTGGCCAATGTGTTTCACGCTGGCGACGGCAATCTGCACCCCTTGATCCTCTACGACGAGTCGGTGCCGGGATCCCTGGAGCAGGTGGAGAAACTGGGGGGCGAGATCCTTAAGCTCTGCGTGCGCTTGGGGGGCAGCATCTCCGGCGAACATGGCATCGGGGCAGACAAACGCTGCTACATGCCGGAAATGTTTACGCCTGCGGATCTGGAGAGCATGCAATGGGTGCGGCAGGTGTTCGACCCCCAGCACATCGCCAACCCCGGCAAGATCTTTCCCACCCCCCGCACCTGCGGTGAGTCAGCCCACGCCCACAGCCAACCAGAATGGCAAGGGATCCCAGTCTTTTGATTTTGAAAGTTTGAAGGTGCTCCGAACCGCTGGCGTGATGGGAATAGCCCTCAGGCTGGGATCAGCCGGCTTGGCGTTGCTGCTGCAGCTCGGCAAAGGCCCGACAGAAGTCTTCCTGTTGGATGACCAGGGTTTTGGCATCCACCGACTCTGAGGTGGCCCGGTGGCGACGAATGGCAGCGATGGCGGCGCGGTTGCTGAGCAGGGCCAGGTCGGCACCACTCCAACCTTCGGTTTGCTCAGCCCACCCTTGCAAATCCACATCGGGCCCCAGGGGACGCTTGCGGTTGTGAACCGCCAAAATTTCCCGTCTCCCGTTGCGATCTGGCAGCTCCACGCTCAAGTGCAGCTCCAACCTGCCGGCCCGGGTGAGGGCGGGATCCAAACTGGCCTTGCGGTTGGTGGCGGCCACCACCAATACCCCTTGGCTGGGGCGGATCCCGTCCAGCTCTGCCAGCAGTTGCCCCAGAACGCGGTCGCTGACCCCACTATCCCCGGAGTAGCTGCCTCGCGCCGGGGCGAGGGTGTCGATCTCGTCGATGAAGATGACACAGGGGGCGCATTGGCGGGCGCGGGCAAAAAGTTCCCGTACCGCCTGCTCGGAGGATCCCACCCATTTGCTGAGCAGCTCCGGGCCGGAGACGGCGATGAAGTTGGCCTTAGCCTGGGAAGCGATGGCTTTGGCCAACAGGGTTTTGCCGGTGCCGGGCGGCCCGCTGAGGAGGATCCCCTTGGGTGCTTGGGCCTGAGCCTGCTCGTACAACTCAGGGTGAAGCAGGGATCCCTCGATGGCCTCTTGCAAAATCTGCTTGGCGTGATCCAAACCGCCAATTTGATCCCAGCTCACCTGTGGGGATTCGATCTCCACCGAGCGCAGCACCGCCGGCTTCACCTGTTGCAGAGCCTGTTGAAAATCTGCCGCCGAGACCGTCAACGAGTCGGGGATGGGGGATCCCAAATCGGGCACCTGCCGCCGCAAAGCCGCATAGGCTGCCGCCTGACACAACCCCCGCAGATCTGCCCCCACAAAGCCCAAGGTCTGATCCGCCAAGCTGTCCAGATCCACATCCTCCGCCAAGGGCATGTCGCGGGTGTGGATGGCCAAGATCTCCCGCCGCCCCTCCCGGTCCGGCACCTTGAAGATCACCTCCCGATCAAAGCGCCCCGGTCGCCGCAGAGCCGGATCCAGAGCCTCGGGCCGGTTGGTGGCTGCCAGCACCACGATCCCCTTTTGGGCCACAAACCCGTCCATCAGCCCCAGCATTTGGGCCACCAGGCGTTTTTCCACTTCCCCCTCGACGGTGGCGCGGTTGGGCACCAAGGCATCGATTTCGTCAATAAAAACCAGACAGGGAGCCGATTTGGCCGCCTTTTCAAAAAGCTGTCGCAGGCGCGCCTCCGCCTCGCCGTAATACTTGCCGATCAGTTCCGGGCCAACAACGGCAATGTAATTCACCCCCAAGCTCTCGGCCAGGGCACGGGCGGTGAGGGTTTTTCCGGTGCCTGGGGCTCCCACCAACAACACCCCGCGGGGCGGATCCAATCCCAGCTTGGCCAGCAGATCGGGCCGCTTGAGGGGAAGCTCTACCATCTCCCGCAGGATTTGCAACTGTTCTTTCAGCCCACCCACATCCTTGAGACGTGGCCCAGCCCAAGACTCTGCGCGGTCGGCAGAAGTTGATGGCGAGTCGGGCACAGCAGCCTGGGATGGTTCCTGGAAGCGAACCGCAGACATCACTTGGGGCTCGCTGCTCCAGGGGGGATCCCCCGTTTGGGCATGGCTGCGGCGGCGAGGGATGGAGCCGGAAGGGGGGATAGAACTGCTCAGGGGACGGGTTTGGATGCGGACTTCGGTTCGCAGTTCTCCACTTTGTTTTTTCTCATCCAGCTTCTGAGCCAGCTCGATCAACTGCTCAATGCCCTGTACAAAGTCGCTTAAATTGGCCATAGCCGGGATTTTCCATCCACACACGTTATCTGAAATTGACCCGCCAGAGGTGCTAACTCATCCCCTGCCTGGCCAGCTCAGGTGAGGAGAGTTCCACGGCCAGATGCCCAGTATGATACCCTTCACTGCGGCTGCTGTCGGCGTTGGGCCAGGAGAATCTGCTCTCGGATCCAGCCCAGCCAGGGCTCCAGCCCGACGCCCGTCTTGGCAGAAAGACAAAAAATCGGCACAGAAGGGTTGATCTCGCGGATATTGGCCTGGATCCGCTCCAAATCCACCTCTAAGACAGGAACCAGATCCACCTTGGTGATCAGTAGACAATCCGCCTCTCGAAACATAATCGGGTACTTGAGAGGCTTGTCTTCCCCTTCTGTGACGCTGAGCAGGGCTACCTTGGCGTGTTCCCCCACCTCAAACTCCGCCGGGCAGACCAAGTTGCCGACATTTTCCACCAGCAGCAAATCCAGTTGCTGCGGATCCAGTAGCGCTTCCAATTGCCGCAAGCCCCCGGCCACCATGGCCGCATCCAAATGACAGGCCCGCCCTGTGTTGATGGCGATCACCGGGATCCCGTAGCGACGCAGCCGCTCCGCGTCCAGTTGGGTCGTCATGTCTCCCTCGATCACCGCCAGGCGCAGCGAGCCGGCAAGAGCGACCACGGTTTTCTCCAGCAAAGACGTCTTACCCGCCCCCGGCGCGCTCATGAGGTTCAGACAGGTTACTCCCCAGGCATCAAAATGCTCCCGGTTGTGGTCGGCCTGGTGTTGATTGGCGTGGAGCAGGTTAATCCCCAGATCCAAGACTTGGTGCATGGCACAACCCGTGTTGCGGTTGAGGAGAAAACGCTCTAGCTGCGGAAAGAGCTGGATTCGGCCACCGTAGGGGTGGGAGAAGGGCCGACGGAGAGTTTACGCACCTCGGAGCAGAAAGAAGCCATGCTGAAGCCACCGAACCGCTTGACAGTGCTGGCCCGCAGGCGCAAGTTGGGGCTGGCAAACCAAATGCGCTCTTCCGACTCAGTCATCTCATACTGGGTGTAAAGGGTAAGGGCGCCATCGGATCCCATGACATAGGTACCGGCCACCGGTACTTTCTCGGCGTAGCCCTGATCCCGCAGCAACTGCCCGCGCATGGGATCGGTCTCATCGGGGATAGGTACCAGCACCACGTCTCCCTTGTACTCTTCGTTGTCCCACTCCTGCTCGCCATCCCACCGCACCCGCGCTGCTCCCACAGCTCGTCGGGGATCCACCCTGAACAACTCGCAAACCCGGATGACTGCTGGATCGGTTGCCGCAAGGGTGGCAATTTGTAGCCGCGACCTCCCACCCTCAGAGCGGCGAAAAGCCAAGTGATGGCTGGTGCGTTGGCACATCCACTCCCCAGCACTGAGGGCGAAAAACTCCATTACGGTCATCATGGCCGACGCGGATCCTCATCGATGGAACAGGGTTTGCCGATCTTAGCTTGCAGAGCAACTCAACGATTTAGCTAACGGTGGTGCGGGGGCAATCAGTCCTGCGCTCTACCCGCAGGGTAAGCACCGGGATACAGGGATCCCCGCCATACCCCTGAGCGAAATCTGTAGCAAAACCTACTTATGCTGGTGTAACCTACAAGCACCGGATTGATCCAGATGCCTCCCAACAAGCCGCTCGCGTCAGCGGGACGGAGGCCTTGCTGTTGGCGTGGCTGGAGATTGGCCGGGACGTATACAACTACACTTTGCCGGAAATCAACGAGTGGATAGCATCTTGCTCTTGGCCGGTGGACAGGGGTTCCTGGGTGCAGGAGTCCATCCTGTCTGCCGATGCACCGTTCCCTGGGATTAGACTTGTTTTGCGAGCTGGCAGTAGCCAGGGAGGCTGGGGAAGGGAAGCCACTTGTCCAGTCGTTTTGTCGGGGGTTGTAGACCCAGACAAGTGGCGTGGGGCAGGAATGCCCGACCGCGAGGTAAGGACTCCGTCCTGCTGACGGGAAGGGTGGCCCGCGCTCTGTCCACAGGAGGAGCGCCGGGAGGATGTCACCATACTCCCCTGCCCAAAGGCAGAGGATTCTGGCTCTTGGTTCCAAGACAGCACTTGCCGTATCGGGTTGCCCCTTTACGACAGCGGTGCCCATCTCCCCAAGCGGGGCAGTTCCCTTCTGCCCTAAGTACCGTTGAAGAGAAAGGGCAAAACCTATTTAGGTTGCTTGCGTAGTCGCCGGACTACCGGGTTTTTTAAGTGGTTGACTACTCTACTACTGGTCTAGAGTACAGCACAAAAGCTGCCGTGAACGGCAGGGCTTTAGACCCAATTCTTTGGTAAAACAATTGCCAATAAAATGCCAATAAAAGGCTACCCGCTTGCTCGCCTTGCAGGGGCCAACTCAAGCGCTAGACCAAGAGAGCCAAGGTTTTTTTAACTCAGCACAGGTGTCTTTGGGGCAAGGGATCCATCCGACAAGCGCCAACCGACTGCCAGTTGTTTCTAAGTAAACTACCCGACCCTGACTGCTTCGCAGTACAGGGCGAGCTTAAGGCCTCCGGCCCGCTGGCGCGAACGGTAGCCCTGCAGTTGGCAAGCCAACCACGAACCTCTAGGCTGGTTTACAGCAGCCCCAAAAAGCGCAATCACATTCGCACCATTCAAATCCGCATCCCCTTCCCATCCACAGTGTCCACACTTAAACTTCTTTCCACTGCGATAGGATTGCGT